>ONKX01000013.1 GCA_900318555.1 uncultured Prevotellaceae bacterium
TGAAACTTGAAACCAAATTATGAAGAACAAGCGATTTTGGGATGTGCTGTTGAAGGTGATAGTAGCAGCCATCACGGCGGCCGCCACGGCCCTGGGAACAACCTCGTGTATGGGATTGGGGCCGATTGTGTTCTGAACAACCACGGATAGGCAACTTGACTATTACGTTGACAAACTGAAAACGTTAGTCAAAAAATAAACGAAACGCAAACAAAAATTCGGGCTCATCATTTGGCGGGCTCGATTTTTTTTATGCAAAATTGTCAGAAAATCGCGTTTTTCTGACACCTATACCCCGTTTTTCTGACACCTAACGCGTTTTTTGGACACCTTGTTTCGATTTTTTTTCGTAACTTCGCCTCCGAAATTTAATAAACTTAACCAACAATGAAGACAAAAGCGAACACAAAACAAACGTACGAGAAGCCGCAGATGCGGGTGTACGAGTTGAGGCAGGGGCCGCAGTTGCTGCAGGCTAGTAAACCGGACTATTATCCAGAACCCTGGTAATCCAAGTTATGAACCTATAAACAGTAAAGACAATGAAAAGAAATTTTATCTTTAGTCTGGCTGCGACATTCATAACTGCAGCCGTTACACTGGGCAGCCTGACTGCCTGCTCGAGTGAGGACATGGTGGCCAACACACAGAATACAATCGTGAAAGAGGCTCCCGTCTGTTATTTCAACATTCCTGCATCCTTTGCCAATGGTGCTGAGACGCGCGCCGTAACCATCGGCGAAAGCACCGCCACCACCACGTTTGAAAATACCGACAAGGTTTATGTGGTGATTGAACATAACGGAACTTATGCCATTGGCTATGATCCTTCTGGGTCTGAATACCTCTCCATGACCGTTACGCCGGATGTCGATCCTTCAAAAGCTACGCTCAGTGGTGCGCTGAAATTCTACTATAATAACGGGACAGAACCTAAAGCTTTCACACCGTCAGTAGATGATGTGGTGTATTTGCTTTATAACATGACTAATCCTTTTTATCAAGTATCAATGTCGAGCTTTGAGTATGACTTCCAAAACGGCAGCAAGGACCAAGTAACTTCTGTTGGCGTGATAGATTACTATGGAGCCAGCTACCGTGATTATGCGCAGGCCAAGATGAAGATTACGGCTGTGAGCGGCAGCACCGACGTAGGATTTACGATGTCCCTTGTCCAATATGACGACCCGACCAAGAGTAACGTCAGCTTCCAGAACCTCGGTTCCATATTCCGCCAGCGGCTTTCATTTACGGACAAGAATGGCAACCCTGTGACACCCACGCTTACTAAGTTCACCATTTCAACGGCGAACAATAAAGTGATTACCGGCTATTTTCCGTTCAGCCCTGATCCAGCCTATTATAGCCTTTTCTCGATAAATAACCCTGTCATTGATACAAATGGCGACATTTACTTCGCCTTGATGTTCAATGATGACAACAAGGACGAGGCACTGATTCTGACGGCAGAAGACGAGGACGGCAATGTATATACCTGCACCAAAGCTGCGCCCGGCAGCGGCTTTGCCCGTGGCAAATACTACCACGGCTCCGCCACGCTGGCTTGGCAGAACCACAGAGTGGACCTTTCAAAGATCAACGACGATTACACGGCCCAGGACGGCGATATACTGACGGGAACGCTCGCAAGCAATCTCAAACTGGAGATAGCTGCTGGCGCCACGGTGACACTGGCAGGTATGACGCACCACGCAGGAAATTATATCAACAGCATCGTGTGTCTCGGCACGGCGAATATCATCCTGGCCGAAGGCACGACGAACGACTTGACGAGAGGTTCAAGCGATGCTTACGCCGGCCTCTTTTTGAACAACGGGATTACCTGGTCAACACTCACCATCAGCGGCACGGGTACACTCCGCGCATCAGGCGGCAATGCCTGTGCCGGCATCGGTGGCATTAATTATTGCGACGACATCGTCATCAACGGCGGTATTATCTACGCCACGGGCGGCCAATTTGCCCCAGGCATCGGCGCAGGCGCCAACGTCGGTCAGACCGGCAACATCACCATCAATGGCGGCAATATCACCGCCACGGGTGGCGAAGGTGCTGCCGGCATCGGCGCAGGAACTAATTCCAGCTACTGCAAAGACATCACCATCGAGAATACAGTTACCAGCGTCACAGCGATAAAGGGGGCGGGTGCTAGCGAAAGTATAGGACGTGGCTTTGACGGCAGCTCTTGCGGCACGGTGAAGTTCGGTACTGCGACCATGTTCGACGACTCTCGGTGGACCACCACACCTACTAACGGCGAAAACTACGGGGGCCTGCACTTTGTAATTTCAACGACCACAAATACAAAAGACACCTGGACACTGACGCCATTGAATCAAGGACAAGGTGGTTTGCAGAACTACAACGTAAATTCTGCGACAGAACAATGAACCCATTAAATCGAAGAAGCAATGACAAAGACAATGAGATATTTTAGCATAGCTGCCCTTGCATTGATGGGCGCAGTAATGACGGGCTGCTCGAACAACGACGAACTGCAGCAGCCTGAGAGCGTAAAGAGAACGGTGACACTGACAACAACCGTCAGCCTCGATGGCGGCGCCGGAACCCGCGCACTGGATGTCACGACCGGCGTGAAGACCTTCGCAGTGGACGACCAGATCAGCTTTGTGTATAAGAACACGAGCGATGAAACAAAGTTGGCAGTTAGTGAAAAGCTCACCCAGAGCGACATCAGTGCCGATGGCAAGACAGCCACTATCTACGTGGCGTTAGAAGACCCTGCAACGAATAGTCAGCTGCGCATGATTTACCCTGCCACGATGGCTAATATACCTATGAGCACCAGCGCGACCATCAACGACGATGCAGGCACAATCAACCTTGAGGCGCTGCAATCAGGACAGAGCGGCTACGAAGGTGAGCTTAGCGATTACGACCTCGCGGTCTTCAATGGCACATTGACTGGCTATGCGCTGCCTGCATCCGTCACACTGGCCAACAAACTGGCCATCTGCGCTTTCACCATCAAGAATGCCGACGGCACACAGGACATCACCACTACCATCACGAACCTGACCATCAGCGACGGAACCTATACCTACAGCATCGGTCGCTCGAATCTTATAAGTCCTATCTACGTGGCCATGATGCCCGTGGATGATGCCAATATTGAGATGACTGCCACCGCTAACGACGGGCAGCACTACGCAAAGTCATTGACCAACATCACCTATGCAGCCAACAATATCTATCCGCTGGCCATGAGGATGGCGGAGTCGTTCAAGACCTACAGCACCCTGCCCGTTGGCACGCACCTCAATGTGGGTGACCAGATTGACTTGTCGTCTTATTTCCTTATCAATGGTGTAGTTGAGCAATTAACGTCATCGAATGCTCCATACACGCTGGTAAGGGCAAATGTGGAGGGCAGCACGGTGACCGAAGCTGCCGATGGAGCGTATTATGTGTTCAAGGATAAAAACGGTGATTTTTACGGGAAGGACGCAGGTCTTCATGCTTCTGCAGCCTCCGACGGAATCTTTGTTGCTGGGAATTATTCAACGAGTTATACGATGCTATCACACGTCAATCTGGCTAACGTCACAGCCGCATACACGGCTCAGACCTACGACTGCCTTTACGGCACACTCGGCTCGAACGTGCAGATTTCCATTGCCGACAACGCTGTGGTATGGTTGGGCGGCGTGAGCATCAATGCCGACGGAACAATGACAGGTGAATATGCCGGCATCACCTGCCTGGGCAATGCCACCATCAACCTGGCCGACGGCACGACGAATACCGTGAGGGGAATGGCAGATGATTATTCTGGTATCTTCGTGCCTCACAACGACACGGGCGAGGGCGATGAATACACGCTCACCATCCGGGGCACCGGTACGCTCAATGCCTTCGGTGGCCAAAATGCTGCCGGCATTGGCGCAAATAGCCTGTACGACAGCGGCAACATCGTCATTGCTGGTGGCATCATCAATTCTACAGGCGGCGGAAATGCCGCCGGCATCGGCAGTAGCTATGTATCTACCTCTAGTCTTAAATATACTTGCGGTAACATCACTATCAGCGGCGGCACCGTCACCGCCACTGGCGGCTATTATGCCGCTGGCATCGGCAGTGCATATTTTGGGAAGTGCGGCAACATCACCATCGAGAATACAGTTACCAGCGTTACTGCGATAAAGGGGAAGAATGCTAACGAAAGTATCGGACGTGGCTCTGACGGCTCTTGCGGCATGGTGAAGTTCGGAACTGAGACCATGTTCGACGGCTCTTGGTGGACCACACCTACTGACGGCGAAAACTACGGGGGCCTGCACTTTGTAATTTCAATGACCACAAATACAAACGACACCTGGACGCTGACTCCAACGAATCCTAACCCATAATCATCCATACATCTATATACAATCATTGGGTGCTCAGAAATCTGGGCACCCAATGTTTAATAGCCCTAAATAAAGGCGTTGGGCGTACGCGGAAAGTTAGAGCGTGACGCCGTTTTTGAAGATGGAAATCTCGCGGTAGCCGTTCTCTTCGTTACGGGCTTTTTCGCCGGAGGCGACGGCAAGGACCTTGTCGATGAATTCGGGAACGAGTTCCTGCATGGTGCGGCCTTCGACGAGCTGTCCGGCAGAGAAATCAACCCAGTGGGGCTTGTTCTTGGCGAGCACGGGATTGGTGGCGACCTTCATGGTGGGCACAAAGGTGCCGAAGGGCGTGCCGCGACCGGTGGTGAAGAGCACGATATGGCAGCCGCAGGAGGCGAGGGCCGTAGAGGCTACGAGGTCGTTGCCGGGGGCCGAGAGCAGGTTCAGACCATTGGCGGTGAGGCGGTCGCCATACTCCATGACACCGCTGACGGGTGCCTTGCCGCACTTCTGGGTGCAGCCGAGGGCTTTATCCTCGAGGGTGGAGATGCCGCCGGCCTTATTGCCTGGTGAGGGATTCTCGCCGACGGGTTCACCGTGGGAAAGGAAATAGTTCTTGAAATTGTTGATCATCGAGACTGTCTGCTGGAACAGTTCGGGGGTCTCGCAACGGTTCATGAGGATGGTTTCGGCACCGAACATCTCGGGAACCTCGGTGAGCACGCTGGTGCCGCCCTGTGCCACGAGCCAGTCGGAGAATTCGCCGACGAGAGGATTGGCGGTGATGCCGCTGAAGCCGTCGGAGCCACCGCACTTCAGACCGACGCGGAGCTTGGAGACGGGAACGTCCTCACGCTTGTCCCTTGCGGCCTGGGCATAGAGTTCGCGGAGGATAGCCATACCAGCCTCAATCTCGTCACCTTCGACGCGCTGGGTGACCAGCAGCTTGATACGTGACTTGTCGTAGTCGCCGAGCATGGCCATGAAGTCCTCGGGCTGGTTGTTCTCACAACCGAGGCTGAGCACGAGCACGCCACCGGCATTGGGATGGAGACAGATGTCGCGCAATACCTTGCGGGTGTTTTCGTGATCCTCGGAGAGCTGTGAGCAGCCGTAGTTGTGATGCCAGGTCCAGATGGCGTCGACGTCACGTCCACCGGTTTCCATCATCAGACGGTGGGCAAGATTTTCGGCAATGCCGTTGACGCAACCGACGGTGGGTACAATCCATATCTCGTTGCGCACGCCGACGTCACCATTCTTGCGGACATAACCCTTAAACGTTGAACGATGAACGTTGAACATTGAACCTTCCCAGGCACCGACAGGTTGATACGTGTATTCGAGCGTACCGCTGAGGTTGGTCTTGAGATTGTTTTCGTTGACCCAGTCGCCGGCCTTCATGTCCTGACGGGCGTGACCGATTGGGTAGCCGTACTTGATGATGTCTTCGCCTTCCTTGACGTCGGTGATGAGTACCTTGTGACCAGCAGGAGTGTCCTGATTCAACGTGATTTGCTTGCCGTCGACGGCGATGATGTCACCCTTCTTTTTCGGTGAGAGACATACGACAACACTGTCGGCGGGATTAATTTTCAGAAATGTAGCTTGTTCCATAATTGAATTTGTTTTAGTATTTGTTTGTTTAACCTATATTTTTTCTGCGGTAGAAATCGATGTTCTCCTTGGTGAGGAGTTCGATGGGCATGTAGTTGACGGGCTCGACCTCCTTTTTGAGGACGATGGCCTGGAAGAGCGTCTCGACGCAGGAATAGCCCTGCATGAAGGCGTGCTGTGCGATGAGGAACGAGATGGAGCCCTGACGGACGCACTCTGCATTCTTGGGTACCATGTCGTAACCCATGATTTGGACATTGCGACGGTTGGACCTGAGCAGGAACTCGCCCACGAGATGAGCCTTGGAATTGAACGTGATGCAATGATGGACGAGTGGGTGGGCCGTGAAGAAATCCTCGAGGATGACGTCGTACTTGTCGCGCTTATCGTCGAGCGAGAGGTTGACCTCATGGATCTTGACGGAGGGGAAGTGGTCGTGCATGTAATGGCGGAAACCGGTCTCGCGGTTTTCCTGCTGCTTGGATGCCACGTTGCCGTTACGCATCTGTTTCATGAGCATGATCTCCTTCTCGCGCGGAGCCAGCATCATGAGCATGCGGGCGGCGAAGAAGCCGGAGGCGAAGGAGTCCTGACCAAAGAACGACAGGGGTTTGAGGTCGGGCATGTAGGAGTCGAGCAGGATGAAGGGGATGTTACGCTTGTGCATCATGTCAGTATAGCGACGGGTGACCTCAATGGTCGAGGGTACGACGATGACGCCGTCGGGTTCCTGTTTGAGTGCCTCGTTCATGACCTTGGCAAAGGTCTCGGGTGAGAAGCGGTTGTAGTAGAGCACTTTGTTGGAGATGCGGAAGTCGCGGTAGCGTTCGCAGCACATCTGCTCGCCTTCCTCTACTTCCTCCCAATACGCCTCTGACTCGTGTTTGGGGATGATGCTGAGGAAATGGTAGTCACGGTTGTAGGCCAATGCCGATGCGTACACGTTGGGTTTGTAGTCCATCTCCTCGAGTGCCTTCTGCACTTTCTCGAGTGCCTTTGGCGACACGTTGGGACGATTGTGGAGTACGCGGTCGACGGTGCCGGTAGAGACGCCGGCACGTTCGGCAATGTCCTTGATTCTGGTCTTTTCTTTTGACATAATGTTAATTCGTTTAGTTTTCTTTGGGTTCCAGCGCGGCCTGCGGTTCGTCGGGCTGCGGCTCTTGGTTGGCGTCCTCGTGGTGTTCCTTGGGAACAGAGACGGGGTTGCCGAACTCGTCGACGACTATTTCGACGTCGTCAATGCCGAGGCTGTCGACGGCCAGCGAATCGCTGTCGGCCGGTGCCATGAAGTAGCCGCCACACTCGTAATCGGCAGGTAATACGGCGATATTGTCGGGTTTCTTGAATCGGGTGCGGTAGCTGCTGAACTGCTTGTCGTTGAGGACGGAGCCGAGGAAATAGCCGCAGATGGGCAGTGCCGTGCGGTTGCCCTGTCCGAGCTGACCGGTGCGGAAATGGATGCAGCGGTATTCGCCACCGACCCATGCACCGCAGACGAGGCGCGGCGTGGTGCCGACGAACCAGGCATCGGAGTGGTTGTTGGACGTGCCGGTCTTGCCACCGAAGTCGGTATCGTTGTTGGCATTGCCGACGAATCCGCGCAGGCGGGACGACGTGCCGCTCATGCCACCCATGAGCAACTGCTGGACGTAGAAGGCACTCTTGGGCGAGAGGGCCTGGCGCGTTTCGGCATTGGCTTCGTAGATGACGTTGCCCTCGCGATCCTCAATCTTCGTGACGAGCACGGGGTCGATGGCCTTGCCGTTGTTGACCGGCGTGCAGTAGGACGAGACGAGTTCGAGCAGGTTGACGTCGCTGGCACCAAGGGTGAGTGACGGCGTGGGCTCGAGCTTCGACTTGATACCCATGTCGTGAGCGGTGCGGACAATGCGGTCGATGCCGACCTCCTGACCGAGACGGACAGCAACGCTGTTGATACTCATGGCGAAGGCCTGTTTCAGCGTGATGTCCATATTAGAGAAGCGGCCGTCGGCATTGGTGGGAGCCCACGTGACCTCCTTGCCGTGGTCCATGACCTTCATGGAGAAATATTCGTCGCGACGGGTGTCGCAGGGGGTGATGCCCTGGTTCATGGCCTCGGAATAGACGAAGAGCTTGAAAGTAGAGCCCGGCTGGCGCATGGCCGTCACCTTGTCATATTTCCACGTCTTGAAATCGACGTCGCCGACCCATGCCTTGACGTGTCCCGTCTGTGGTTCGATGGCCACGAAGCCGCAGTGCATGAAGTGTTCCATGTAGCGGATGCTGTCGAGGGTGGAGATTTCCTTCTCGACGAAGCCTTTCTCGTAGTCGAAGAGCTTGACGGGGTGGGGGAGGTTCAGGTAGTAGTCGATGGAGTCCTGATTGCCGTCGAACTTCTGCGAGAGCATACGATAGACGGGCAGTTTCTTGGCGATATCCTCAATGAAATGAGGTATCTCGATATGGCGTTCGTCCTGCCAGGGATTGACATTACCCCAGTGCTGGTTGAAGGTCTTCTGCACCTCTTTCATCTGCTTGACGGCAGCCTCCTCGGCATAGTGCTGCATGCGCAGGTCGAGGGTGGTATGAATCTTCAGACCTTCGGTGTAGTAGGCGTAGGCACGGTCGTCGCCGTAGTATTCCTTGCACCACTGCTTCATCCAGTCGGCAACGGCCTCGCGGAAATAGTTAGCCTCGCCGTCGTAGGCATTCTCAACACTGTAGTCGAGCTTGATCTCGGTCTTTTTCAGCGAGTCGCAGGCTTCGGGTGTGAGGTGGCCGTGGCTGCGCATATTGTCGAGTACGACATTGCGGCGGCCGAGGGCATTCTTGGGATTGATGCGCGGATTATAGTAGGTGGTGGCCTTGAGCAGACCGACGAGTATGGCGGACTGCTCTGTGGTCATATGCTTAGGCGTGGTGCCAAAATAGGTCTTAGCGGCCGTCTTGATACCGAAGGCATTGGAACCGAAATCGACGGTGTTAGCATACATGGTGATGATTTCCTCCTTGGAGAAGTACCACTCGAGCTTGTAGGCCGTGATCCACTCCTTGCTCTTCATGATGAGCATCTTCAGTCCCGGGATGTTGCCAAGCAATCCGGTAGAATACTGGGTGCGGACGCGGAAGAGGTTCTTGGCCAACTGTTGGGTGATGGTGGACGCTCCGCGGGGTGACCGGTGGAGTACGTAGTCTTTCAGTGCTGCACCGAAGGCCTGATAGTCGATGCCGTGATGTCGGTAGAAACGTTCGTCCTCGGTGTCGACCAATGCATTCCAGAAGGCCTCGTTCACGTCGTCGTAACTGACGGGCATTCGGTTTTCGCTGAAGAATTTTCCGATGAGTTTACCGTCGGCACTGTATATTTCTGAAGCTTCGGCGGGATGGGTGTTGCGAACGTCGCTCATGGATGGCGACTTGCCGAAGAGCCACAGGAAATTGAAGTTAACCATGAGCAGGTAGAGGAAGAAGAGCACGACGAGCGTACACATGGCGGAGAGTGTCTTGATGTACCACTTGCGTCCCTTGTAGAGTCCCTTATACCATTGCCAGGCAGCGGGGAAGGCATGGCAGAGTTTTCTTAATATATTCATAACCCTATTTTTCTTTTGTTACTTCTATATATTTCAATATTTCGTCAATCTGGTCGGGATGGAACCAACGTACCTCTTCGTCGCGCTTGAACCATGTCAGCTGCTTGCGAGCATAGCGGCGGGTGTTACCCTTCATGCGTTCCACCGCTTCGTCCAGCGACCACCGGCCGTCCATATAATCGAACATCTCTTTGTAGCCCACGGTGTTCAGCGCGTTCAGTTGGCGCTGGTTGTATAAGCTCTCGGCCTCGTGGAGCAATCCTTGTTCCATCATCGCGTCCACGCGCGCGTTAATCCTATTATATAATTCGTTGCGGTCGCGGTTAAGCCCGATTTTCACAATGCGGAACGGCCGCTCCTTCTTGCTTTGTGTACGAAACGAGGTGTATGTGCGCCCCGTCTGGTAGCAAATTTCAAGGGCATGGATGACGCGACGGTAATTCTGACGGTCGACAATGGCGTAGTGTTCAGGGTCCAGTCGGCGCAGGTCCTCACAGAGTGCTTCCAGTCCTTCTTCCTCGTATCGTCGCTTCATCTCCTCGCGGATATCGTCACGGACGGTGGGGATATCGTCAATGCCGTTGCATACAGCGTCGATATACATCATGCTGCCACCCGAGAGGATGTTCGTGTCTGAGGGTTCCTTTTTCAGGACCTCGAGAACATCTTGCTCGTACATCGAGGCATTGTAGTAGTCGTGGATGCTTTTATTACCCACGAAATAATGTTTGGCCTGCTGCAACTGCTCCTCGCTGGGAGCAGCGGTGCCGATGCGCAGTTCGCGGTAAATCTGGCGGGAATCGGCGTTGATGACAGGCGTATGATAATGACGTGCGAGCTCGATGGTGAGTGCGGTTTTGCCTACTGCAGTCGGTCCCGTAATGACTACGAGTGTACTATCTGATGACGCCACGTTTTGAATTTTCAATGAAAGAGCAGATATATTCCACCTCCTTCGAATCAGGATACTTGGCGCGAGCCTCGGCAATACCGTCCTTCAGTACTCCCTGGGAATAGATGATGCGGTAGGCGTCGTGAATAGCCTCAATGGTCTCATTGGGGAATCCTCGGCGGCGCAGTCCGATGAGATTCACACCGGCATAGCGTATGGGTTCTTTACCTGCAATGACGTATGGAGGAATATCCTGTGAGGTACGGCTGCCGCCCTGGAACATGATATATCCGCCGACGTGCAGGAACTGATGGAACAGGCAACAGGCTGAGATAATGGCAAAGTCGTCGACGATGACCTCGCCGGCAAACTTCGTGGAATTGCCGATGATGCAGCCATTTCCTATTTCACAGTCGTGACCGATGTGCATATTCTCCATGAGCAGATTGCCGTTACCCACTACTGTCTTTCCTTTCGAAGCCGTGCCGCGGCTGATGGTGACATTCTCGCGGATGGAGTTGTTGTCGCCGATTTCGCAGGTGGTCTCTTCGCCTTGGAACTTGAGATCCTGAGGTTTGGTAGAGATGCTGGCACCGGGGAATATCTCGTTGTTGTTGCCGAGACGTGTGCCGAAGTGCAGCGTCACGTTGTTCAGCAGTTTGTTGTTGTCGCCAATAACCACGTTTTTATCAATGACGCAGAAGGGACCGATGACGTTGTTGTCACCAAGCTTTGCCTCGGAATCAACCACTGCTAAGGGATGTATCTGATTTGCCATGTTTATTACGTTATGACGGGTTATTTGTTCTTTACTATCTGCGCTGTGAAGGTTGCTTCTGCCACTACGCGATCACCAACGAAGATGTAACCCTTCATTGAAGAAATTCCATGTCGGACGGGAGCTAACAAATCGACCTTGAACAATAGTGTATCGCCGGGAACAACCTTCTGGCGGAATTTTACGTCGTCAATCTTCATGAAATAAGTGCTCCAGCGCTCGGGTTCCTCCAGTGTGTTCAATACCAGCAGACCGCCACACTGGGCCATCGCCTCAATCTGCAGCACACCTGGCATGACGGGCTCTTCGGGGAAGTGCCCCTGGAAGAAGGGTTCGTTGCTGGTGACGTTCTTGATACCCACAATGGTGTTGGCACCTAGTGAGATAACCTTATCAACCAATTGCATGGGATAGCGGTGGGGCAGCAATTCGCGAATCTTGTTGACATCCATTATCGCCTCCTCGTTGGGATCGTAGATGGGTGCCTGTATCTCGTGTTTGCGAATTTCCTTTCGCAACTGACGGGCAAACTTGTTGTTAATGGTATGTCCGGGACGTGTGGCAATGATACGGCCCTTGATGGGTTTACCGATGAGTGCCATATCGCCAATGACGTCGAGCAATTTGTGGCGTGTACATTCGTTCTCCCATACCAATGGCTTGTGCTGAATGTAACCGAGTTCGTTGGCATCGCGGTGCTCTACACCCAGTTTGTCTGCAAGCCAGTCAAGACGCTCCTGTGTGGTCTGACGCTCATAGATAACAATGGCGTTATCCATATCGCCACCTTTGATGAGGTTTGCCTGCAACAGGGGCTCAATGTCTCGTACGAAAACGAAAGTGCGCGCAGCAGCAATTTCCTTGGCGAAATCATCTATTTTGTCGAGTGTCGCAAACTGCGAATTGATGAATTTCGACTCGAACGAACACATGGCTGTGATGGAGAATTCGTCGTCGGGAAGGATAGTAATGCACGAACCGGTCTGTTCGTCCTTTACCTCAATCTTCTTGCGGATGATGTAAAAGTCTTTAGGGGCATTCTGTTCCTCGATACCGATCTCCATGATCTTCTCTACATACTTGATAGCCGAACCGTCGAGAATGGGGAATTCCGGGCCGTTGACCTGTATCAGACAGTTGTCGATGCCCAAAGCATAAAGCGCCGAGAGTCCGTGCTCTACGGTTGATACGCGAGCGTCGCCCTTGCCCAATACCGTGCCGCGCTGAGTGTCAACCACATTCTCGGCAATGGCGTCGATGGTGGGCTCACCCTCCATGTCGATGCGTTGTATCTTGTAACCGTGATTTTCAGGTGCAGGGTTGAATGTGACAGTCAGGTTCAGTCCCGTATGCAGACCTTTTCCGTATAATGAAAAGCTGCCTTTCAAAGTCTTTTGTTTCATATCTTTTGTTATCTTTCAATTTCTACAATTTTCTTCAGCGCGTCGATTTCACGCTGCAGCTGGGCAATCTGGCGGTACATGTCGGGGAGTTTTGCGTCCAAAGCCCTCGCCTTGAAATACATTTTCGGATTGACAGCAGGAGAGCCGATCAACGTCTCACCGTCACCCTTGGTATTGCCGATGACACCACACTGGGCACCAATCATCGTCCTATCGGCAACTTGAATGTGACCGGAGAAACCAGCCTGACCACCAACCATACACCATGCACCAATCTTCGTCGAACCAGCCATACCGGCTTGCGCCGACATCACCGTGTTCTCGCCGATTTCGCAATTATGAGCTACCTGGATGAGGTTGTCCAGTTTCACGCCCTGATGGATAATGGTCTGACCCATTGTTGAACGGTCGACACACGTGTTGGCACCAATCTCCACATCGTCTTCGATGATGACCACGCCCAACTGTGGAATCTTTTCGTATCCCTCCTGATTGGGAGCGAAACCGAAACCGTCGGCACCAATAACCGCACCAGCGTGAATGGTCACATTCTGACCAATCTGACAACCGTCATAGATAGTGACATTGGGGAATATTCGCGTGTTGTCGCCAATCTTCACACCTTCGCCGACGTAGGTAAAGGGTCCGATATAGACATCCTTGCCAATCTGAGCACTTGGTGACACAAAGGCCAGAGGGTCGATACCCGTTTTTTTCGGCAGCGACTGGGCGTACATTTGCATCAGTTTTGCCACACATTCGTAGGCATTCTTCACGCGAATCAAGGTGCAATTGACAGGATGCTCCAGTTGCAGGTCTTCGTTCACGAGAACAATGGTGGCTTTCGTTTCGTAAATGTATTGGGTGTATTTGGGATTCGAAAGGAATGTAATGGCTCCTTCCGTGCCTTCTTCTATCTTCGCAAAAGAATGGACGGATGCTTGTTCGTTTCCTTCCACTTTGCCGCCTATAAAGTCGGCTATTTGTCGCGCTGTAAACTCCATAGTTACTGTCATTTTTTATAAAAACGCTACAAAGATAAGCATTTTTTATGAAAAACGTTGATAACAGAGGTAATATTTACGTATTTTTTTAGAAAGTAAATGTACATTTAAGATTTCGGAAGCTTCTGCAATGTCTTTAACAGTACCATCTTTGTAAAGAATTCCGATGCTATCATCCTCGGGATTATACATGTCTTTACCTATCTCTGTCAACGTCATCATATAGTGTGTGTCTTCCAATGGAATGTTCATTATTTCCGCTATTCCACGTGCGATTTCGGCCATTCGTTCCTCCGAAGGACGCTCCTCGCTGACCTCCACCTTGAACAATCGACGGTCAGTCATATCGGTGGCCAAAGTGGCAAGAATTTTGTCATCAACATGCTTCCAAGCTTTCAGCGCACTCCAAATGTCGCTGTCGTCCAATTCGGAATACACATCGAGTGTATGATTGTCGAACGTGACGTCATTTTTCAGGAAATAGGCTAGTGAAGGCGATGCAAATAGGTCGTAACCCATCCTCATCAGTTCGCGAGCCCGTGTCAGAGCATTCACCAACACTTTCTCGTATCCCACAGCGGTCTTGTGCAAGTACACTTGCCAGTACATCAGCCTTCGTGTCGTCAGGTAGTTTTCTATTGAGTAGATGCCTTTGGCGTCGACGACAAGTCTCTCGTCAGCCACGTTTAACATCTTGATGATGCGTGCCGAGCCGATGTTGCCTTCTGTTACTCCTGTAAAGAATGAGTCGCGGCGCAGATAATCCAGTCGATCCATATCTAACTGACTGGATATCAACTGATGGAAAATCTTGTTTGGATATTCGTCTTTGAAAATACTGATAGCCAGTGCAAGTTGTCCTTTCATCTCTCGGTTCATGCGTTCCATCATCAGCAGCGAGATGTCTTCGTGCGATACACCGTTGATGAGCGTATTTTCTAACACGTGCGAAAACGGACCATGACCGATGTCATGTAAAAGAATAGCTGCCTGCACGGCTTCTGCCTCCGAATCAAAGATGTACACCCCTTTTTCACTTAGCGATTTTACAGCCTCCGACATGAGGTAGAATGCTCCCAGCGAGTGCTGGAAACGCGTATGGCGCGCACCGGGATACACCACAGAGGCCAGCCCGAGTTGGTTAATACGGTTTAGGCGTTGAAACAACGGATGCTGTACGATGTCGTACAGCAACCCACGCTTGATCTTGATAAACCCGAATACGGGGTCGTTGATGATTTTATGTTCCGTCATTGTTGTTCTGACATGTCTATCGCCTCGAACTTAAAATCTTTTTCGTTCACGTAGCGTACCTCGTATCCTTTTTTGTATTTTTTCATCAGTTTCAAGAACTCCTTCTCGGCCTTCTTTTTCTTCAGATAGTAGAATACCACACAAACACGTTTCTCCTGTTGTAGTTTCTCTTCCAGATAGTCTTTCATCTGCCGTGAATATTCGTCACGAAGCAGCAGGAATTTATTCTTTGACTCTATCCAAGCTCCAGGAATATTCTGGATGTCCGTCACATAAATCACTGAATCTTTGAACGATGCCGAGAAGCCGAACATATAGACTTGATTCGTTTTCAGGGGTTTCGCGCTGGCTCCTAAGGCTGTCAATGCCACAACCAGCAATAGTATATACCTTATTGATTTCATGCTCCTAAATATGCTTTTAATATTTTGTTCTTTGTATTGCCGCGTAAACGACGGATGGCCTTTTCCTTTATTTGTCGCACGCGCTCACGCGTGAGACCAAATTTTACACCTATCTCCTCGAGTGTCATCTCGGGCTGTCCTATACCGTAGAATGCAGTAATGATGTTGCGTTCGCGAATTGTCAGCATTTTCAATGCATCCATGATTTCTGCCTGCAACGACTCTATCACCAGTTGCTTATCAGCCATCGGTGCGTCATTATTTACAAGTACGTCTAGTAGCGAATTGTCCTCACCATCCACAAACGGAGCGTCAACCGATACCTGACGGCCTGACACGTTGATGGCTTCGTCAACTTTGTCCTCAGGAATGTCAATGACCTCCGATATCTCGTCCACCGACGGCCGACGCTCGTTCTCCTGCTCGAATTTCGTCAACATGCGGTTGATTTTGTTCATTGACCCCAGCTGGTTCAATGGCAGTCTCACGATGCGACTCTGCTCGGCAATGGCTTGCAGAATGCTCTGACGAATCCACCATACAGCATACGAGATAAATTTAAATCCTCTCGTCTCGTCATATTTCTCAGCAGCTTTTATCAGTCCCACATTACCCTCATTAATCAGGTCGGGCAGTGATAATCCTTGGTTCTGATACTGTTTTGCCACGCTCACCACGAACCTCAGGTTCGACTTTGTCAGCTTTTCCAAAGCCTTCTTGTCACCCTTGCGGATGCGTTGCGCCAGCTCTACCTCTTCATCGGCCGACAAAAGTTCCTCTTTGCCGATTTCTGACAGGTATTTCTCCAACGCCTCGCTTTCGCGGTTTGTGATTGATTTGGTAATCTTCAGTTGCCTCATGCAGTAGTCGAGTTTTAATGTCGGATGCAAAAGTAATCCTTTTTTCGCGATTCACCAAACTTTTTTTATTTTTTTTTACCATTGGCCCTCAAAAGCGTACTTTGGTGGCTATTTTTTATGTAAAAACCTCCTTTTTTATCAAAAATAATACGATTTTTTACATTTTTTTTGCATTTTCTTTGGAACTTATTGTTTTTTTTACTTACTTTGCAGCCGAAATCGAGAATAATAACTTCGAAAAAGATAATATTATAATTTATTTTAACTAATTAATTAGTACAAATGAAAAAGTTTTTTATGATGATTGCTGCTACTATGATGGCAGCTTCAGTGAGTGCACAGAATACTGCAATCACATCAAACAAGTTCGGTGACAATTGGTATGCTGGTGTCAATGTTGGTGTTGCTACACCTCAGCAAAAGCTTTTAAATGATGAATATGGTTTCATGAAAGGTTTCGCTCCCAAATTGGGCGTACGCGTTGGTAAGAACCTGACTACTGTATTCGGTTTGGCTGCTGATATTGATCTGTATATGCTTTCTAAGGAAGATTCTAAGTCATTGATGGGTACTAAGACCTTTATTGACAACTTAAATCTTGACTTGATGGGTACTTTCAATCTGAGCAACCTTTTTGCTGGTTATCCTGGTGAGCCCCGTGCTTTCGAGGTGATTGGTCTTGCTGGTTTGGGTTGGAGCCATGCTTTTGGTCAGAATTATAAAGTTAATGCAATTAACGGTAAGGCTGCCCTTGATTTCGCTTTCAACCTGGGTGCATCGAAAGCTGTTCAGATTTACCTTGAACCAGCTGTCATTTATGGATTGGAGACTTATGGTCTGGGTAATATGAATATTCTGACCTACAATAGTGAGTTTAAGTTTGACAGCCGTGCAGCTTTGTTCCAGTTGAGTCTTGGTTTGAACTATAAGTTCGCTAACAGCAATGGTACTCACAACTTCGCCAAGGCCGCTCTGCGCGACCAGGCCGAGATCGATGGTCTGAACGCTAAGATCAACGAGCTCCGCGCTGACAATAGTGCTAAGGATGGTCAGCTCTCAGCTAAGGATCAGCAGATTGCTGACCTGAAGGCTAAGCTCGCTGCTTGCGAGGCTCGTCCTACACAGGTTATTGAGCAGGTTAAGAAGTTTGAGACTCTGCAGCCTATCGTTATCTTCCGTCAGGGTAAGAGCGTTATCGATCCTGCTCAGTATGCAAGCATCGAGATGATTGCCAAGTACATGAAGAATCATCCTGAGTCTAACGTTCTCGTTCAGGGTTATGCTTCTCCCGAGGGTTCTGCTGAGCTGAACCAGAAGCTGTCTGAGCAGCGCGCTGAGGTTGTTAAGAACGCTCTCATCAAGAAGTATAAGATTGCTGCCAGCCGCATCACTACTGAGGGTCTGGGTGCAACCGACAAGCTGTCTGACGAGGTTGACTTCAACCGTGTTGCAATGTTTGTTGATACTACTAAGCAGTAATTTGTAGCGAACATTCAGATAATATTATTCCCCGCAGAATCAAATCTGCGGGGAATTTTTTGTGTCTTTATTTGGAGTTTTGCCCAATTTTTCGTATCTTTGTAGGCAAATTACTGATGTTATGAAACTAAAACTATTATTTGCAGTACTGCTGTCTTGTCAATTGCTGATTGCACAGACACGACGCGAAATCAATTTGAAGACATGGGAATTCTCACGTGACCAACAGACGTGGGAGAAGGTTGACATCCCTCATGACTGGGCTATAGCGGGACCGTTCGACAAGAAGTGGGATCTGCAACGTGTGGCTATTGTTCAGAATGGTGAGACGGAGGCTACGGAAAAGTCTGGACGCAGTGGGGCGCTTCCCTGGATTGGTGAAGGCTGGTATCGTACGACCATTAGTGTGCCTGAGGGTTACGATGCTGCTGAGTTGGTGTTCGATGGTGCTATGGCTGAACCCCGTGTGAGCATTAATGGTGAGGAGGCGGGCCACTGGGCCTATGGCTATAATGCATTCCGCGTGGATGCGACACGCTTTCTCCATAATCCGCCTACGACGATTACCAAAGAACTAGACATCTGTGTTCATCTGCAGAACCAGGAAGAGAGCAGTCGTTGGTATCCAGGTGCTGGACTTTATCGCCCTGTAACGTTGGTGCTCATGCAGAAAACCCATATTGATGACTGGAGTCTGTATGCTCGCACGATGAGTATTGACAACGGCAAGGCTGTTGTTGAGGTTGAGTTCAGGGTGATTAATGCAGAAAAAAATATGGTGGGTAATGTGACGCTGATTTCGCCTGATGGTCGTACTGCTGGCGGTCACGACATTCGTATTGAGCATGACGGGAAGGTTTACGCCAAGTTTACCATTTACAATCCTAAGTTATGGTCACCCGAGACACCTTATTTATATAAGGTAAGGGCTAAGGTGCAGAAGATCGGTCCCGTCGGATCTGAACATCATGTATTGGTGGATAGCAAGGAAATCAATACGGGTATTCGCACCATTCGTGTTAGTCGCGAAAACGGTTTCCAACTAAATGGCGTGACGCGCAAAATTAAGGGAGTCTGCCTGCATCACGACTTGGGGCCCTTAGGAGCAGCTATCAATAAGACAGCTTTGATTCGCCAGATTCAGATGCTGAAGGCAATGGGTTGCGATGCTATCCGTACGTCTCACAATATGCCTTCTACGTGGCAGATGGAAATTTGTGACTCGCTCGGTATGATGGTGATGGCTGAGTCGTTCGATATGTGGATTTATCCGAAGTGCAAGAACGGCTATGCCCGCAATTTCCGTGAGTGGGCCGAGCGGGATATTACCAACCTCGTGCTGAACCACAGGAATCATCCTTCGATTGTAATGTGGTCTATTGGCAACGAGATTCCTGAACAAGGTAGTGAGGAAGGCCGCCAAATCAGCATTCAGTTGCAGGGACTCTGTAACGCCCTCGACCCCACGCGTCCTGTCACTCAGGGAATGGATCATGCCGAGAAATCTATTGCCGGTGGCTTTGCCCAGGCAATGCAGGTACCTGGTTTCAACTATCGTGTCCACAAATATGCCAACAATATCAAGCAGTTGCCGCAAGGTTTCCTGCTGGGCTCTGAGACGGCTTCTACGGTAAGTTCTCGAGGTGTCTATAAATTTCCCGTAGTGGTCTCCGACAATTCGCAGTATGCTTCGTGGGCGCCCAGCTACGACCCTACAGCCATTCTGAAAGCCGATGGTCAGTGTTCGAGTTACGATGTGGAATACTGCTCGTGGTCGAACCTTCCTGACGACGACTGGGTGTGGCAGGATGACTACCCGTGGGTGATTGGTGAATTTGTCTGGACGGGTTACGACTATCTGGGTGAGCCTACACCTTACGATGAGTACTGGCCTTCGCGTAGCAGCTATTTTGGCATCTGCGACCTCGCTGGGCTACCCAAAGACCGCTACTACCTGTATAGGAGCAAGTGGAACAAGAACGAGCATACCGTCCATTTGTTACCTCATTGGACGTGGCCCGACCGTAAAGGCAAGGTGACGCCAGTTTACTGTTATACCGATGGTGTCGAGGGTGAGCTCTTTGTCAATGGTAAGTCGCAGGGTAGGGTGCGCAAGAACAAAGCAGAGCGTCTTGACCGCTATCGTCTGCGTTGGAACGATGTGAAATACGAGCCTGGCGAAATTCGTGTCGTTGTTTACGACGAACAGGGCAACAAAATCGGTGAGGATGTGCGCCAGACAGCTGGTAAGGCTGTGCAATTGGTAGCACAGGCTGAAACCAACGAACATAGGGCCGATGGCGAAGATTTGATTTACGTTCGCGTATCAGTAGAGGACAAAAATGGCGTTCCAGTCCCCACCTGTCAGGAACAATTGACGTTCAGTATCGCAGGTGAGGCCAAGTTCGAGGCTGTCTGCAATGGTGATGCCACCTCGCTGGAACCATTCAAGCAACCCACGATGAAGTTGTTCAATGGCGAATTGGTGGTCATCCTGCGACCTACGACGAAGGCTGGAAATGTGACGTTGACAATAAAAGACCGTAAAGGACGCTTGAAACCAGCAATACTGAGTATAGAAACCGTTGACCTTCAGAGCGTTGCGCAGGCTGTTGCCCCTTCGAATATCTTTGCGAACCCACGCGTTGAACCCTTCTGGCTTGGTGCTGATATCAGCGGCACTACCGAGCTTGAAGCGCGAGGTGTGCAGTTGCGCAATGCCAAAGGCGAACCTCGCGAATGTACAGCCCTGATGCGCGAACTGGGACTGAATGCCGTCCGTCTGCGCGTTTGGGTCAATCCCAAAGGCGGGCTTTGCAATCAGGACGATGTCGTCAAGATGGCGAAACGCGCCAAGGAGCAGGGAATGGCTGTGATGATTGACTTCCATTATAGCGACTGGTGGGCTGATCCTGGTCAGCAGAACATCCCTGCTGCGTGGAAGGAGATGAACTATCAGGAGATGTGTCAGGCGTTGGCTACCCATACTCGTGAGGTTTTGCAAGCCATCAAACAGGCTGGGATAGATGTGCGCTGGGTTCAGGTGGGTAACGAGACTACCAACGGATTCCTTTGGCCTATGGGTCGTGCACAGGAAAACATGCAGCAGTATGCCGGATTGACGGATGCGGGCTATGTGGCTGTAAAACAAGTGTTTCCGAAGGCGAAAGTCATCATTCATCTCGACGGAGCCTTCGACCCTCACCGTTACGACTTCATTTTTGACGGATTGGAGAAATACAAAGCCCGTTACGACATGATTGGCCTCAGCGTCTATCCCTATTGGGACATTCGCGGCAAACATACTCAGTCGTGGCAGGAAACGGTGGAGAAAGCCACTACGAATATCAATCGCCTGTGGGAGAAATACCACAAACCACTGATGGTCGTCGAGACAGGTGCCGAGGCTGCAAAACCCGTGGAGGGAAAGGAGATTATCGCTGCTATCATCGATATGGCGCGCAACCATTGTGGAGGCCATTGTCAGGGCGTGTTCTACTGGGCTCCGGAAACCGATCGTTTCTACAAATTGGGAGCCTTCCAGAATAACCAGCCAACGGCCATTATGGAAGCTTTTACAGAAGCGAGTTTAAACCAGTAAAAATTGGGATTCGGGCGGCCGCCCGCAATAATAAGCCCTCCCGCCCGCATTAATAAGCACGGCCGCCCACATTAATGCGGGCGGGAGGCCGAATCCGATTGCCTACCGACTCGCTCCCTTTTTGCTAGGGATAAAATCCCATTTCTCTCCCTGTTGTATCCCGTTTTCCTCCCTGCTGTTAGCGTGCATTAGCCTTTCGCTCTCGGCTTTTCTTCATTTTTCCCCAAAATCGTTTGGCGTTTAGGGGGAAATTGCTTACCTTTGCAAGCTAAATCAGACAAAAACGAATATACGATGAAACATCAACTGAGAAGCAGTGTTTGCACAGAAGGTCGCCGTATGGCTGGCGCCAGAGCACTCTGGGTGGCCACGGGTATGAAACATGAGCAGTTTGGCAAACCTATTATTGCCATTGTCAACTCGTTCACGCAGTTTGTGCCAGGTCATACGCATTTGCACGAGATTGGTCAGATAGTACGTGAAGAAATCGAGAAGATGGGCTGCTATGCCGCTGAGTTCAATACCATTGCCATCGACGACGGTATCGCGATGGGGCACGACGGCATGCTCTATTCACTGCCTTCGCGCGACATCATTGCCGACAGCGTAGAATATATGGTGAATGCCCACAAGGCTGATGCCATGATCTGCATCTCCAACTGCGATAAGGTGACGCCAGGAATGCTGATGGCTGCTATGCGCCTGAATATTCCTGCAGTATTCTGCTCGGGTGGTCCAATGGAGGCTGGTCGCTGGCGTGGCGAGAATGCCGACTTAATAACGGCGATGGTGAAGGGTGCCGACCCCTCTGTTACTGACGAGGAGATGAAGGAGATTGAGTCGTGTGCTTGTCCTGGTTGCGGTTCGTGCTCGGGCATGTTTACGGCAAACTCGATGAACTCGCTGACGGAGGCCATTGGTCTCTCACTGCCTGGCAACGGGACTATCCTTGCAACCCATACCAATCGCGTAGAGCTGTTTAAGGCCGCTGCTCGTCAGATTGTCAAGAACGCCTTTGCCTATTATGAGGATGGCGACGAGAGCGTATTGCCTCGCAATATCGCCACACGTAAGGCTTTCATGAATGCGATGTCGCTGGATATTGCGATGGGTGGTTCTACGAATACTGTGCTCCATCTGCTGGCTGTAGCTCAGGAAGCTGGTGCCGACTTCACCATGAAGGATATCGACGCTTTGAGTCGTAAGGTTCCATGCCTCTGCAAACTGGCTCCCAACACACAGAAATACTCAGTTCAGGAGTGTGGTCGTGCAGGTGGTATTCTTGGTATTCTGAACGAACTCAGCAAGGGTGGATTGATCGACGGCTCTGCACCCCGTGTAGATGGAATGACCCTCGCTGAAGCTTTAAAGAAATACAGTATTGTTGATGGTGAAGTGGATACAGAAGCCAATCGTATCTATCAGTCGGCTCCTGGCAATCGTTTCTCTACCAAGATGGGTTCGCAGTCGGAAGAGTGGGGTACACTTGATACCGATCGTGCCAATGGTTGCATCCGCGACCTCGAACACGCTTACACCAAGGATGGCGGACTGGCCGTGCTCTTTGGTAATATCGCTCAGGACGGTTGTGTTGTGAAGACCGCTGGCGTTGACGAAAGCCTTTGGCACTTCGAAGGACCTGCCGTCTGCTTCGACTCTCAGGAAGATGCCTGCGAGGGAATCTTGGGTGGCAAAGTAAAGAAGGGCGACTGTGTGGTAATTACCCACGAAGGTCCGAAGGGCGGTCCTGGTATGCAGGAGATGCTTTATCCCACCTCTTATATTAAGAGCATGCACATGGGTAAGGAGTGCGCACTGATTACCGATGGCCGTTTCTCGGGCGGCACGTCAGGCCTGAGTATCGGACATATCTCTCCTGAAGCTGCAAATTGTGGAAATATCGGCAAGGTGAAGGATGGCGACATTATCGTCATCGACATTCCTTCGCGCACAATCAACGTGAAACTCAGCGACGAGGAACTCGCCGCACGTCCACAACAGCCCCTGCGTCGCAACCGTGTGGTTAGCAAGGCCTTGCGTGCCTATGCTCAAAGTGTTTCGAGTGCCGATAAAGGTGGAATCAGAATAATAGATTAAGATATGAGTGATAGAATAACAGGATCGAAAGCGCTGATGCGGGCACTTCAGGCGGAAGGTGTGAAAACTATCTTCGGCTACCCTGGAGGTAGTATCATGCCCACCTACGATGCGCTGTTCGACTACACACGAGGTGAGAAAAAATGCTTTGACCATATTCTTGTGCGTCACGAGCAAGGTGCAATCCATGCTGCCGAAGGCTATGCCCGTGTGTCGGGTGATGTGGGCGTTGCTCTTGTCACCAGTGGTCCTGGGGCAACGAATACACTAACCGGTGTGGCCGATGCTATGTTGGACTCTACGCCCATCGTCGTCATTGCCGGACAGGTGGCTATCAGCGCTCTGGGTACAGATGCTTTTCAGGAAGTTGACCTCGTAGGTGTGGCTCAACCAATTTCCAAGTGGAGCTATCAGATTCGCCACGCCGAGGATATCGCTTGGGCTGTAAGTCGTGCTTTCTATATTGCCCGTACGGGCCGTCCTGGTCCTGTGGTGCTCGACTTTCCCCGCAATGCACAGATCGAGGAGATTGAATGGGAACCTAAGAATGTTGATTTTGTGCGTTCCTATGTTCCTTATCCTAAACTCGATAATGAAGCTGTTCGTCAGGCTGCTGAACTGATTAATAATGCTAAGAAACCTTTGGCTCTTGTGGGACAAGGTGTAGAACTGGGTAATGCTCAAGAGGAACTCAAGGCATTCCTTGAAAAGGCTGACATCCCAGCCGGTCGTACCATGCTAGGGCTTTCTGCACTGCCTTCCGACCATCCCCTAAATGTCGGTATGCTGGGCATGCATGGCAACTATGCCGTCAACCTGAAAGAACAGGAGTGCGACGTGCTCATCGCTATCGGTATGCGTTTCTCCGATCGTGTGACGGGCAATCTGAAGACCTACGCCAAACAGGCCAAGATTATCCACCTCGATATCGACCGCTCAGAGATTGACAAAAATGTCAAGACCCACGTAGCTGTGGTGGCTGACTGCAAAGAATCACTGCCAGCTTTGACGGCGCTGTTGAATAAGAACGACCACCGCGAATGGCGCGAGTCGTTCAAGGAACTCGACGAACGGGAACGTGTGAAGGTCATCGAACCAGCCATCCATCCTATTGATGGTCCGTTGAAGATGGGCGAAGTGGTAAATGTCATTGCTGAACGTGCACCTCGCGGATCTGTCCTCGTAACGGATGTTGGTCAAAACCAGCTATTTGCGACGCGTTACTTCAAGTATCCCGTTAAGCGCAGTATTTGCACTAGCGGAGGCCTTGGCACCATGGGTTATGGCATGCCGGCAGCTATCGGAGCCACCTTTGCCACCGACCGCACCGTCTGTTGTTTTATGGGCGACGGTGGCTTCCAGATGTGTATTGAGGAACTCGGCACCATCATGGAACAGCAGGCTCCCGTGAAGATGATTCTGCTGAACAACCACTATTTGGGTAACGTTCGTCAGTGGCAGGATATGTTCTGGATGCGCCGTAAGTCATTCACCAAGATGATGAATCCTAACTACGAGTTGATAGCTCAGGGTTACGGCATTCCTTATCAGGCCGTTACCGATCGCAAGGACTTGGGCGCAGCCGTCGAAAAGATGCTTGCCACCGATGGCCCGTTCATCCTCGAATGTGCCATCCTCGAGGAGGATAACGTGCTGCCCATGACTCCTCCGGGTATGAATGTCAACGATATGATGTTGGAGATTTAGGCTAATTGACAATTGATAATTATAATGGAAGACAAGAAACTATATACCCTGCTGGTGTACTCAGAGAATATTGCCGGTATTCTGAATCAGATTACCGCTGTATTCACTCGCCGTCAAGTCAACATCGAGAGTCTGAATGTGTCGGCTTCCTCCATCGAGGGTGTCCATAAGTACACTATCACCGCCTGGAGCGACGCCGACCAGATTGAGAAGATTACGCGCCAGATAGAGAAGAAAATTGACGTCGTCAAGGCCAACTACTTCACTGACGACCAGTTGTTTATCCGCGAGTCAGGACTCTACAAGCTCTCCACTGAGAATGTACTCCAGAATCCCGAGATTTCTCGTACGGTCCGTCGTTTCGATGCACATATTATCGAAGTGAACCCTACTTATACCATTGTCATGAAACACGGTATCACCGAGGATATTATTGCGCTCTACCGTGCCCTCAATGCCTTTGGCTGTGTGTTGCAGTACACCCGTTCAGGTCGTATTGCTGTGACTCGAGGTATGCAGGAGCAAGTCAGTGCATTCCTCGAAGAGCGGGAAAAAAGGTAAAATATGATTGGTTTATGGATAAGGTAGGACGTTACGAATTCATGGCTGAGCCGTTCCACTGCGACTTCAGCGGACGCCTCTTTATGGGCCACATGGGCAACCACATGCTTAATGCAGCTGACTTCCACTCGTCAGCCCGCGGTTTCGGCATGAAGTATCTCATGAGTATCCATCGTTCGTGGGTGCTCTCGCGTCTGGCTATCGAGATGACCGAGATGCCCGAGCAATACGTCAAGTTCAATGTCGAGACGTGGGTCGAGAGTGCTATGCGCTATTTCACCTCCCGTAACTTCGCTGTTGTCGGTGCCGACGGTCACGAGTATGGCTATGGTCGCTCCATCTGGGCAATGATTGACACCGAGACGCGCCAGCCAACAGATATCTTCTCTATCGACAATGGTGCTATCAACAACTGGATTGTCAAGGACAAGCCTTGTCCCATTGACAAAGGCGGCCGCGTAAAAATGTCCGACGACGCTCAGCTCGTGCGCACTATCGATACTCACTATAACGATGTCGATATCAACGGACATATCAACAGCGTGAAATACATCGAACACGTTCTCGACCTCTGGCCCCTTGAATGGTACTGCGACCACCACATCCGCCGCTTCGAAATTGCCTACGTCGCCGAGGCCCATGCCGGCGACCAGCTCTCGTTCTACATGGAACAGGAACCCCTTGTCGAAGGCCAGAGCTCATACAACATCCGCATTGTCCGCTCCGACGGCACCGAGTGTTGCCGAAGCAAAGTTACATTTTAAAAATCGGGCTCATCGTTTGGTGGGTTCACTTTTTTTTCGTACCTTCGCAGGCGAAATAAATGAAAGCGTAAAAGATGATGAAAAGAAACATACGATATTGGTTGCTGGCGGCGGTGGTGGCACTGGGTGCTGAGACGGCGCTGGCACAGCAGGTGTTTAAGGACTTGCACGAGGTGAAGAAGAAGGAAACCATCTTCGGCATTGCCCGCGACAATGGGTTGACAGTGCAGGAACTGATAGACGCAAATCCGGAGATGAACCAGCCAGGCTATGAGCTGAAGAAGGGCGATGTGATCAAGATTCCGTTTAAGAAAGGGCAGGAGCCGAAGGACGTTGTGAACCCGACGGCAGAATCACCGGTAAAGCCCAGCGTCAGCACGGACATGAGGAACAGAACTATCCGCATCGGTATGATGTTGCCGTTGCACAACGACAATGGCGACGGCAAGCGCATGGTGGAATATTACCGCGGTGTACTGATGGCACTGGACAGTCTGAAGGCAAGCGGCATTTCGACGGACATCCGTGCGTGGAACGTGCCTGAGGACAAGGACATCCGTCTGACGCTGCTGGAGAAGCACGTGGCCGACCGCGACCTGATTATCGGTCCGCTGTATACGAAGCAGCTGAAGCCGTTAGCTGACTTTGCGAAGACTAACAACATCAGGGTGCTGATACCGTTTAGCATCAATTCGACGGAGGTGTACGACAACGACTGCCTGTATCAGGTGTTCCAGAACGGCAATACGCTGAATGAGTCGTATGTGTTCCGTTTCTACCAGCGTTATAAGGACTCGCACGTAGTCATCATCGACTGCAACGACTCGACGAGCACGAAAGGTGCGTTTACATCGACGCTGCGCCGTAAGCTGGAGCAGGAGGGAATGGTGTATTCGATTACAAACCTGAAGTCGAGCGAATCGATGTTTAAGACGTGTTTCTCGACGACGAAGCCCAACGTGGTGGTGTTGAACACGAGCCGTTCGCAGGAACTGAATCTGGCCTTTGCCAAGTTGAACGGACTGATGCTAACAACCCCGGGACTGAAGATTTCAATGTTCGGATATACGGAATGGCTGATGTACACCAGTAAGCATTTGGACAATTTCTATAAGTTTGACGTCTGTGTGCCGACGACATACTACATGGACCCGTTAGCACCTCGCACGGCACGTTTCAACCAGAAGTATCGCGCGAATTTCCATCAGGACATGCAGAAATACCACGTAAAATATGCCGCGACGGGTTTCGACCACGCGTATTTCATGGTGAAGGGCATGCACATGTATGGCAAGCACTTCATGGGTTCGTCTGGGACGGTGGGATATACGCCCGTGCAGACGCCGCTGCATTTTGAACGCATCGGAAACGGGGGCATGATGAACCGTACGGTGATGTTTGTGCACTACATGCCTGAACAGCGTGTGGAAACCATCAAATTTTAAGTGACGATGAGAAGACTACTGATACTGCTGTTGCTAGTGCCGATGATGGCGAAAGCCCAGGTGGGTGAATATCGCTCGGACTTTGCCGTCGGCGTAAACGGTGGATATACGATGAGTCAGGTTTCGTTCCAGCCCGATGTGCCAGAGGGTTGGCTGGGCGGAATGACAGGCGGTGTGTCATTCAGATATACCTGCGAGAAATATTTCAAGAGCATCTGTGCCATCGTGGCTGAGGTAAACTACGCGCAGATGGGTTGGAAGGAGACGATAGAGGACAAAGACAACAACCCCGTGTACTATTACGATGACGAGAACAAGGAGAATCCTTTGTATTATGAACGTCGCATCAACTATATCCAGATACCTGTAATGGCCCGCATGGGTTGGGGTCGCGAGCGCAAGGGTGTGCAGGCGTTTTTCCAGCTTGGTCCGCAGATAGGTATTTATCTGGATGAGTCAACGAATACCAATATCGAATCGTTTCGTCCTACCCAGACGCCCCGTTCGTCGGTGGTGACGGCCCAGGAGGGCATGCCTGTCGAGAAGAAGTTCGACTATGGCATTGTTGGCGGTGCGGGTATTGAATTTTCGCTTCCGAAGATTGGACATATCCTGTTGGAAGGCCGTTATTATTTCGGTCTTGGTAACATCTACGGCAATACGAAGCAGGACTACTTCGGCAAGTCAAACCAACAAGCCATCGTCATCAAGATGAGCTATCTGTATGACATCTTTAAGACTAAAAACTCTAATATTAAATAATTATGTTTGAAGGACAACCGAAAGGATTATTTGCGTTGGCACTGGCCAACACCGGCGAGCGTTTTGGTTACTATACCATGCTGGCTGTTTTTGCTTTGTTCCTGAGAGCGAACTACGGACTGTCGCCAGCATTGGCCGGCACCATTTATAGTGCGTTTCTCATGTTAGTGTATTTCTTCCCGCTCATCGGTGGTATCATGGCCGACAAGTTCGGTTTTGGCAAGATGGTGACCACGGGTATCATCATCATGTTTGCCGGCTATCTGTTGCTGTCTGTACCCTTGGGCGGAGACAGCGTGGCATTGGTGGTGATGCTAGCTGCACTGCTGCTAATCGGTTTCGGCACGGGATTGTTCAAAGGCAACCTCCAGGTGATGGTGGGCGACCTGTATAACGATCCAAAGTATGCCGACAAGCGCGACTCGGGATTCTCCATTTTCTACATGGCCATCAATATCGGTGCACTGTTTGCACCTACGGCAGCCATCAAGATTAAAGAATATGCTGAGACGGCACTGGGCTATTCGTCGAACGACGCTTATCACTTCTCGTTTGCTGTGGCATGTGCTTCGCTGATTCTGTCGATTGCCATCTATTATGTGTTCCGTTCGACATTCCGTCATACGGAGGGTGGCAAGAAGAAGGCAGCAGCCGCTGACACTGCTCCCGTCGAAGAGCTGTCGAAGGAAGAGACCAAGCAGCGTATCGTAGCTCTGTGTCTGGTATTCGCCGTGGTGATTTTCTTCTGGATGGCTTTCCACCAGAACGGCTTGTCGCTGACATATTTCGCTGACGAGTTTACGGCACAGTCGGCAGAGGGCCTCCAGGCGATGTGCTTCAACGTGTGGAACCTCGTGGCCGTTATCTTTATTGTTTACGCGCTGTTCTCGTTGTTTCAGAGCAAGACCTCGAAGGGCAAGACCATATCGGCCATTGTCATTATTGCCGCAGTAGCATTCCTTTGCTTGCAATATGATCCCGAGACAGGTGTGACCGTTTCCGCACCAATCTTCCAGCAGTTCAACCCGTTCTATGTCGTTGCGCTGACACCCGTGTCGATGGCAATCTTCGGTGCGCTGGCTGCCAAGGGCAAGGAACCCTCGGCCCCACGTAAGATAGCCTACGGTATGATTGTGGCCGCTGTTGCTTACGCGCTGATGGCCTTCGGTTCGTTTGGTCTGCCCATGCCACAGACGACAATGGGTGCCGACGGCAATCCTGTTGCTGTACATGTTGCTGATGTGACGCCGAACTTGCTGATATCGGTTTACCTCGTGCTAACCTTCGGCGAGCTATTGTTGTCGCCGATGGGTATTTCATTCGTCTCGAAAGTTGCTCCCCCGAAATACAAGGGTATGATGATGGGTGGTTGGTTTGTGGCTACGGCTATCGGTAACCAACTCGTTGTTGTAGGCGGTCTGCTGTGGGGCGCCGTTCCCCTTTGGGTATGCTGGAGCGTCTTCCTAGGCGTCTGTCTCGTTGCCGCCATCTTCATGTTTGCGATGATGAAGCGACTGGAGAAAGTATGCTAAGCTTGCTACTGGCATCATGGTTGACGCTCGTGGAACTGAACTGCGAGAATCTCTTTGACTGCCAACACGATTCACTGAAGCAGGACACCGAGTGGTTGCCTGCTTCAGTGCGTAATTGGACTCCCGCACGCTATTGGCGCAAAGTGAATAGCATCGGGCAGGAGATATTGTCGTGTCAGGATGATGGAATACCCGACCTTGTGGCGCTGGTGGAGGTTGAAAATGACAGCGTCATCTTTGATTTGACGCGACGTTCGTTGTTGCGACATGCTGGGTATGAATATCTGATGACGCAATCGCCAGATGTCAGGGGAATAGACGTGGCACTGTTGTACCAGCCAATGACGTTCCGTCCGCTGTGCTGCGACTATCTGGAAGTGGAGCCGTTGGAGGGAATGAGGCCAACGCGCGACGTGCTTTATGTTCAGGGAGAGACTTTGAACCGCGGGGATGTCGTTGGGGAAACCAGCGATTGCGACACGTTACACGTGTTTGTGGTTCATGCACCGAGCCGTTTTGGTGGTGAGCATCCGACGCGGCCCAACCGTCGGGTGGTCATGGAACGGATTATGCAGGTCGTTAGGGAGTTGCCGGAGAATGCAAAAGTTATAATTGCAGGCGATTTCAACGACTATGCCGACAGTCCGTCGTTGCAGTATTTGGAGCAGCAAGGACTCATTAATGTTACCCGTGAGGCACGCGGCACTAACGGTGCTCAAGGGACGTACCGCTATCAGGGAGAGTGGGAGAGTATTGACCACGTCCTCGTCAGTCGTGTGCTATGCGATTTCGTCGCGGAGTCCTTCATCAACGATGCCCCGTTTCTGTTGGAGGAGGACAAAAAATACGGAGGAGTCAAGCCCCTCCGCACTTATAATGGTTATCGTTATCAGCGTGGATTCAGCGACCATCTGCCGCTTGTCGTCCGTTTCCGCTTCTAACTCTAAACTTTAAACTCTTAACTATTAACTCTTGATATTGGGTTCTTCCAGTCCAATGCCCTTTTTCTTATCGACAGCCTTCAATACGAAACCGAGAATGAGTGCAGCAACACCCAGACCAGCTAGCATGAGTAGCGGGGCCGTGTAGTCGAACTTTGTGGGGTCTGTCACACCTGGATTCGTCTTGTCGAGCACTTTACCAATAAGCAGCGGGAACAACCAAAGGCCGATGTTCTGAATCCAGAAGATGAGTGCATATGCCGAACCGATGACCTTAGCGTCAACCAGTTTGGGGACGCTGGGCCACAATGATGCAGGAACCAGCGAGAACGACGAGCCGAGCACGAGGATGGTGACGTAAGCAATAACGATGCCACCGACGGCTGAATCCTTAAACATTGGCAGGATGAACGCAAATGTCAGGTGGCAGGCGATGAGCAACAATGAACCAAGTACGAGCATCGAAGCAGCCTTACCCTTGTGGTCAACATAAGAGCCGAGGATTGGCGTGATGAGCACGGCCAGCAGTGGGAATACGGCAAAGATAGACTCTGCCGACTGACGCATGTAGCCCATATAACAATAGGTAACGAGCGCAATGATGCTGACGGCGAGCAAACCGTATTTCATATTGGCCTTCTTCTGGAAATTGCTGGCGAAACCAGCGGCAGCCACAACGAGCATGATGATATACTGTACAATGGTAACGTCAGGCTGTGCCCAGAACGAATCGCTGGCAGGCTCGGTGAGTGTCAGGTTGCACTGCAGCATGTTGACAGCATACTTCTGGAAGGGGAAGATGGCTGAATAGTACAGCACGCAAAGCAGGGCGACGAGCCAGAAACCAAGGTCACTGAGAATGGTACCGATATCGCTAATCTTGAAGGGATCGTCCTTCTCTTCTGCTTCACCAGTTTGTGCATCGAGTTTGCGATCCATGAAGAAATATACGATGGTCATGATGAGTGCAATACACATCAGAACCACACCAAACGCCACCGAGCGGCTGACACTGATATTGCCACCCAACTTAGCGAAGAACGGTGAGAAAATCATACATGTGGCAACCCCCAGACGTGCCAATGCCATTTCAGAACCCATGGCCAAAGCCATTTCGCGACCCTTGAACCATTTCACGATACCGCGAGAGACGGTGATGCCAGCCATCTCGCAACCACAACCGAAGATCATGAATCCGCAGGCGGCAAACTTAGCTGAGGCAGGCATGCCGGCATAGAAAGGCGATACTCCCAATTCATCAAAGATGGGGATGTAGTTGAGGTTGTTGGTAAACCAAGTCTCCAATCCACTACCCATGAAACTTTCGCTAACGGCATACCACTTGATGATGGCGCCGACGAGCATAACGGCTGCTGAAAGTACAGCGGTAAAGCGAACGCCCATCTTGTCGAGAATGATGCCGGCAAAGATGAGGAAGAACACGAATACGTTGAGGAATACCTCAGAGCCCTGCATCGTTCCGAATGCGGTAGAATCCCATCCGCGGGTCTCCTGCATCAGGTCCTTGATGGGTGAGAGGATGTCCATGAAGATGTAGCTGCAAAACATGGCGAGTGCCAAGAGCAGCAAAGCGGTCCAGCGCATTCCTGCGCTGTCGCGAAGTGTTTTTTGAATTGCTTGTGTCATTATTATTGTTTTTTGTCGTTATTTCGTGATTTCGTTATATTTGTATTTCGGTGTTACGAAGGATTTATTTCAACCAACGGTTGAGCCAGTCGAAGAATGTCCTTTGCCAGAGAATACCGTTCTGAGGTTTCAGCACCCAGTGATTCTCATCGGGGAACACGAGGAATTCTGCAGGGATTCCCTTCATGCGAGCGGCGTTAAATGCTGCCATGCCCTGCGTGTAGTTGATGCGGTAGTCCTTCTCGCCATGAATACAAAGGATAGGTGTGTCCCATTTTTCCACCATCTTGTGCGGTGAGTCGTGGTAAGTCTTCTTGGCGCGCGGCATCTGCGGGCGGTGCCAGTAGGCCTCATCGTATTCCCAGTTTGAGAACCAGTTCTCTTCAGTTTCCAGATACATTGCAGCGAGATTGAAGGCACCATCGTGTGCGATGAACGCCTTGAAGCGTTTGTTGTGGATACCTGCGAGATAGTAGACACTGAATCCGCCAAAGCTTGCACCAACGGCGCCCAAGCGGTCGCGGTCGACGAAAGGCAGTGAGTCGGCAGCAAAGTCGATGGCAGAGAGGTAGTCATCCATACACTGACCGGTCCAATCGCCAGAGATTTCTTCCTTCCACTCCTGACCGAAGCCAGGCAAACCGTGACGGTTTGGTGCTACGACGACATAGCCGTTGGCAGCCATGATCTGGAAATTCCATCGGTACGACCAGAACTGCGATACAGGACTCTGCGGACCACCTTCGCAGAAGAGCAGGGTGGGGTATTTCTTGCCTTCTTCATAGTTGGCAGGTAGCATAACCCAGACGAGTTCCTTCTTGCCGTCGGTAGTAGGAACCCAGTATTGTTGCATCTTGCCGAAGGTAAGCTGCGAGAGAATGTGGTCGTTTTCGTGAGAGAGCTGCTGGATAGTAGCGGGAGAAGCGTTGCTCGTGCGTTTGGTGGCAGGTGTCACCATGTAGATATCCGTAGGAGCAGAGAGGCTCTGACGGGTTGCCAGGATGCGCTGTCCGTTGTTGGCCATCTGGATACTGGTCCAGTCGTCCCACGTCTCAGTAAGCTGAGAGACCTCGCCTTTCTGACTGGCAACATACATATTGCAGCATCCGTGCCATACGCTAAGGAAATAGAACTGCGGGTCAGCAGCCTTGACCTTTTTACCGCTGACAGGAGCCCAGCAGAATGCTTCCACATCACTCTGCCAATTGAGGTAGCGCTTCGAACCCGTTGCCAAATCGTAGATGCACAAACGGTTGAGGTCGGCTTCGTAGCCGTCGCGTTCCATAGACTGCCAAGCGATGTATTTACCATCGGGCGAGAACTGCGGATTCTGGTCGTAACCAACATTGTTGACGAGGTTCTCCTTGGCGTTCACAGCCTGTGTCGCTAGCGTAATCGTTGGATCAACCTTCGGCGCAACATAATCGGCAGGCTTGCAGAGATTTTTCGTCTTGCGGGTACCTATATAATATAAATAGATGTCCGAGTCTGTAGAGATGCTATACTCCAGTCCGGTCTTTTTGCGACACGTATAAGCAATCGTCTTCGAGTCAGGACTCCACGCTAGCTGTTCGATGCCACCAAAAGGTTCCATAGGACATTCGTAAGGTTCACCATCGAGGATGTCTGTACCATCGTTGGCGATGACCATATCATTGTTCACTGAATAGACGAACGGATGCTGGATGCTTTCCACATAGTGGTCCCAGTGGCGATACATCAAGTCGGTCACGCGACGTCCTGTAGCCTTTGGCAGGTCGTCGGGATTCTGCGATATAACCTCGTGGAAGGGCAGAGACTTGATGATGATAACCTGTTTACGGTCTGGCGAGAATTTAAAGCCCTCAACCTCACCATCGGTTTTTGACAACTGTCGACGTCCTGAGCCGTCAGCTTTCACACACCATATCTCGCCACCGCTGACGAAAGCAATCGTCTGGGCGTCGAGCCATGTCGGGTCCGTCTCGCTCTTGGCGCTGGTAGTCAGTTGCTGATTCCCGGTTCCGTCTGCATTCATGATGCAGATGACCTGATGGCTCTTGTTTTGTTTGACACTGTAATACCCAACTTGATAGACAATACGACTACCGTCTGGTGAGGCCTCAACACCTCCAATGCGTCCCATGGCCCACAAAGCTTCTGGAGTCATCATCCTACTCGACAGTTTGATGTTACTTTTTCCAATCACGTCACTTTCCGTTGTTTTGCCTGTAGCGCTTACTGCAAGCAGTAAAGCAGCCACAAAAGTCAATATTTTTTTCATAATTATTGAATATTTGAGTGCAAAGGTACAAAAAATCCCAAACTTTTGCATCTAAACCCCAAACTTTTTGTACCTTTGCAACGAAATGAACAGAAAAAGTCATTGGTATGTATAAGTCTAAGCTACTCAGAGTCGTCATATTGCTTCTGACTGTTGTCATGAGTTTCTCGTCATGCAGATATGCTCGTCAGCAACGAGAAATCCGTGCCAGCCATGCCGATAGCGTCATTTTTGCTGTCGGGGTCACGAAGGATTACGAGCGAATGCGTGAGGTGACGGACAGTTTTGAGATAGTCGGTGACATTTCAGCGCTGAATGCCAACCGTTGGCGAGGAGTATCCTATTATCGTCAGGGACAATACCGCATGGCGGAAATCTGTTATCGTAAGGCGCTGGAGAATGATGTTAAAAACGACTTTGACCAGTTGAGCTACAACAAAGTAGCGCGTCGTTTATCTGAGATTTTGTTGGTGAAGGGTGACTACGAAGGTTCGCTTCAGATTGCCATCCCGGCTGTTAAGAAAATGGAAGAATCGGGTATCGGTTCCGATATCGACTATGCCATCTTACTGAATAATATCGGCTGTTGCCAGTTGAATCTGGGACAGGACGAAGAGGCAAACCAAAGTTTCATTACGGCTCGCGGCCATTATGCCAACCGTTGGCAGTCGGACACGACGGGACGAGGATTCCAGGAGGCGGTTATCGGAACGGTATATACCAGTCAGGCTTATATCAACACCCGTCGCTATGCAGAATCCATCTACTGGATCGACCGTACGGAGATGTTGCTGAACAAGTATCGTCAGAGACACGATGCACGTACGGAATATTTTGACGAATACCAAGGCCGTATAGAAATTATGCGTGCCGTAGCCTTGCAAGGACTTCATAAAGACCAGGAGGCAGCCGAGGCTTACAAACGTTTCCAAGAGACGAATTATGCCAAGACGCCAGCCGGACATATCAATGGTACAGAATATCTGGTGGTGGCTCACCGATATCAAGAAGCGGCATACAACTATCGTTTCTTGGATAAAGCAATGACCGATTGGGGTATGGAGCCCTCTATTGACAACATCCAGCTCTATATGTTGCCTAAATACTCGGCGAATGCCGAGGCTGGTCGTCGTGATTCGGCACGCGTAGCAGGAGAGCGTATCCTGGCAATTCTGGATTCGGCCATTACGGCACAGAAGAACAGTTCTATTGCCGAACTGGCTACTATCTACGATACTCAAGGAAAAGAAAAGGCTATTGCTGACCGTGAGATGGAACTGACCCACCAGCGACTCTATAGCACGGGTGTCGCACTGGTTCTGCTCATCATTTTCTTTGCGACTTATACTTTGCACAAACGTAAGGCTGCGCATAAATTAGCTGCTGCCCACGGACGTTTGGAAGAGGCGCATGATAAACTGAAGGTAGCTTACGACCAGTTGGAGAAGACAACGAAGGCCAAAGAGCGTATTGAGAGTGAACTGCGCATTGCCCGTGATATTCAGATGTCGATGGTTCCCAACGTATTCCCCGATCGCCAAGGACTGGATATGAACGCATATATCCAGCCTGCGAAGGAAGTCGGTGGCGACCTCTACGGCTATCTGCTTCAGGGCGACGAACTGTATTTCTGTCTCGGAGATGTTAGTGGAAAGGGCGTTCCTGCCTCATTGTTTATGGCTCAGGCTATCCGCCTGTTCCGCGTGTTGGCAACAGGTCACATGATGCCTGCCGACATTGCCACCAATATTAACAATGCACTGACGGAAGACAACGAGCAGGGTATGTTTGTCACGATGTTCATCGGACTCATCCACCTCGACACAGGACGTATGGACTTTACAAATGCTGGTCATAATCCGCCAGTTATCGGAACCAACGGCAAGGGCGAATTCCTGCCGATGGAGTCGAATGCCCCTATCGGACTCTGGCCAGGAATAGAGTATGTTGGTGAGAGCTACGAAAATATCAAGGGACATTCGTTGCTCGTCTATAGTGACGGACTGAACGAGGCTGAGAATACAGAACAGGAACAATTCAGCGATGAGCGAATCCTTGAAGTGCTTGGCAGGAACAACTACACCAGCAGCAAACAGGTCATTGACGCGTTGGCGGAGGAAGTGGAAAAACACCGTAATGGTGCAGAGCCTAATGACGACCTGACAATGCTTTGTCTGCGGATAAAATAATATTTTTAGGAATTCGGTTAAAAAAGTGACAATTTGTTTGGTGATTTCAGAAGAAATGAGTACTTTTGCAGCCGATAAACGAAAATTAAAGTAAAAATGAAAAGTCTACACCTTATTAGCAACCTGATTATTATTCGACTGCGTAAAGCTGCCGGAAGTGATAGGGTATGTATATAATTAAGGTATAAGACAATACGATACAGAGCCTTTCTCACTTCCGGGTGCAGAGAGGCTTTTTTGTAGTTAAGAGATTAAGAAAATAGTTATTTAACACATATAATTAGACTGAGATGAGTGACAGATTGTTTATTTTCGACACAACGCTACGCGATGGCGAACAGGTGCCTGGTTGCCAGTTGAACACCGTTGAGAAGATTCAGGTGGCAAAGGCCCTGGAGCAGTTGGGCGTGGACGTGATTGAAGCAGGATTCCCCGTGTCGAGTCCAGGCGACTATCATAGTGTGATTGAGATTTCGAAGGCCGTTACATGGCCCACGATTTGTGCGCTGACGCGAGCCGTTGAGCACGATATCGACGTGGCTGTCGAGGCGCTACAGTATGCTAAGCACAAGCGCATCCACACGGGTATCGGCACGAGTGACGAGCACATCAAGTACAAGTTCAACTCGACGCGCGAACATATTCTGGAGCTGGCTGTTGCTGCCACGAAGTATGCCAAGCGTTTCGTGGACGACGTGGAGTTCTATTGCGAGGATGCAGGTCGGACGGATAACGAATATTTGGCACAGGTAGTCGAAGCAGTCATCAAGGCTGGTGCTACGGTCATAAATATTCCAGATACGACGGGCTATTGTCTGCCACAGGAGTATTACGACAAGATTCGTTATCTGAAAGAACATGTGGACGGCATCGACGCGTGCATCATTTCGACGCATTGTCACAATGACCTTGGTTTGGCAACGGCTAATACGCTGAACGGTGTGTTGGCTGGAGCACGACAGGTGGAGGTGACCATCAACGGTATCGGAGAACGTGCAGGCAATACCAGTCTGGAAGAAATAGCAATGATTCTGAAATGTCACAAGAGCATCGATATCGAAACGAATATCAATACCACGAAGATCTATCCGATGAGTCGTATGGTGTCGTCGCTGATGAACATGCCTGTACAGCCCAATAAGGCCATTGTGGGTCGTAATGCGTTTGCGCACTCCAGTGGCATTCATCAGGACGGTGTATTGAAAAACGTACACACGTACGAGATTATTGATCCCAAGGATGTGGGCCTCGATATCGACAGCATTGTACTGACGGCTCGCTCAGGTCGTGCGGCTCTGAAGCACCGCCTGATGATTAACGGTGTGGACGTGAGCGATGAGCATAAGATAGACAAGATTTACGAACAGTTCCTGGTGTTGGCTGATAAGAAGAAGGAAATATCGGATGCCGACGTGCTGATGCTGGCTGGTGCCGACACATCGGAGACGCATGCTGTGAAGCTTGACTTCCTGCAGGTAACGACGGGCAAGGGCGTGAAGTCGGTGGCCTCCATCGGACTGGATATCAGTGGTCAGAAGTTCGAAGCTGCTGCCAGCGGCAACGGTCCTGTGGACGCTGCTATCAAGGCGCTGAAGAAGATTATCATGAAGCAGATGACACTGAAGGAGTTTACCATTCAGGCTATCTCGAAAGGCTCGGACGATGTGGGTAAGGTGCACATGCAGGTGGAATACGACGGTAGCCTCTACTATGGTTTTGGAGCCAATACGGACATCGTGACGGCTTCCGTCGAAGCATACATCGATTGTATCAACAAGTTTAGGGTAGAATGAATACATTATTTGATAAAATATGGGATGCACATGTGGTGCAAGTCGTTGATGACGGGCCCACGCAGTTGTACATCGACCGCCTGTATTGCCACGAAGTGACGTCTCCGCAGGCCTTTGAGGGTATGCGGGCACGTGGATTGCAGTGTTTCCGTCCTGAGCAGATTGTCTGCATGCCTGATCACAACACGCCAACGCACGATCAAGACAAACCCATCGAAGACCCCGTGTCGAAGACGCAGGTGGATACGTTGGCAAAGAACGCTAAGGATTTCGGCTTGAAGCATTTCGGCATGTATTCGAAGGACAATGGCATCATACACGTCGTAGGCCCTGAGAAGGGATTGTCGTTGCCTGGCATGACCATCGTCTGTGGCGATTCCCACACATCCACGCATGGTGCGATGGGTGCTGTGGCTTTTGGTATCGGCACGTCGGAAGTCGAGATGGTGATGGCTTCGCAATGTATTCTGCAACAGAAACCCAAGTCGATGCGCATCACGATTAACGGCACGTTGGGTAAAGGTGTGACTGCGAAGGACGTCGCGCTGTACCTGATGGCAAAACTGACGACGAGTGGTGCAACGGGCTACTTTGTTGAGTATGCGGGCGAGGTAGTGAAAAGCCTCTCGATGGAGGGGCGTCTGACGCTCTGCAACCTATCGATAGAGATGGGTGCCCGTGGTGGTTTCATTGCACCAGACGAGGTGACCTTTGATTACGTCAAAGGTAAAGAATATGCTCCTAAGGGCGAAGAGTGGGAGAGAGCCGTAGCTTATTGGAAGACGCTGAAGAGTGGCGACGATGCCGTGTTCGACAAGGAACTGGCTTTTGATGCCAAGGATATCGAACCGCGCATTACTTATGGCACCAATCCCGGTATGGGCATTGGCATCACGGAGATCATTCCTCTCACCTCTGACCTCTCACCTCTGACCTCTGGTTTTGAGAAAGCCCTGCAGTATATGGGTTTCAAGGCTGGCGAGTGTCTCTTGGGTAAACCAATTGACTACGTATTCTTGGGTGCTTGCACAAATGGTCGCATTGAGGACTTCCGCGCCTTTGCCTCTATCGTGAAAGGTCGTAAGAAGGCTGATAATGTCGTTGCCTGGCTGGTACCTGGCTCATGGGCTGTCCGCCAGCAGATAGAAGCTGAAGGATTAGATCGTGTGCTTGAAGCTTCCGGCTTCGAGATTCGTCAACCCGGCTGTTCCGCTTGTCTGGCTATGAACGACGACAAGGTACCAGTTGGTAAATATGCCGTCTCTACCTCGAACCGCAACTTCGAGGGCCGTCAGGGACCAGGTTCGCGCACCATCCTCGCATCGCCCTTAGTGGCTGCCGCAGCTGCCGTTACAGGAGTAATAACCGACCCAAGAACACTATTATGAAACAGAAATTTGATATAATAACAAGTACCTGCGTGCCCCTACCATTGGAGAATGTGGACACCGACCAGATTATCCCTGCGCGTTTCCTGAAGGCGACCACCAAGGAAGAAAAATTCTTTGGCGACAACTTGTTTCGCGACTGGCGCTACCATAAGGATGGTACTATTGTTGAGGATTTCGTCCTCAACAATCCCAAGTATAAAGGCTGCATCCTCGTCGCTGGCAAGAACTTCGGCTCTGGCTCTTCGCGTGAACATGCTGCATGGGCCATTGCGGGCTATGGTTTCCGCGTGGTTATCTCGTCGTTCTTTGCCGATATCCACAAAAATAACGAACTCAACAATTTCGTGCTGCCCGTGCAGGTGTCAGAGGCGTTCCTGTCTGAATTGTTTTCGACCATTCAAGACAATCATGATGCTCAGGTCGAGGTCGACCTCCCCAACCAAACGGTCACCAACCTCACGACGGGTCATGCTGAGCACTTCGACATCAACGGCTACAAAAAGCATTGTCTGATGAACGGATTGGACGATATCGATTTCCTTATGGCAAATAAAGACAAGATAGAACAATGGGAGAAGAGGCCCCCCTCCATCTCCCCCTGTTTAGGGGGAGTGTCTGAGGCCTCCCCTAAGCAGGGGAGGTTGGTGGGGTCTCCCTTCGTGGAGATTATGGACGCTACGTTGCGCGATGGCGAGCAAACCAATGGCGTGTCGTTTCTTCCACACGAAAAGCTGGTAATGGCTCGAAAACTGCTCAGTGACGTTAACGTTGATCGCATCGAGATTGCATCGGCACGTGTGTCAGAAGGCGAACGCGAAGCTGTGACCAAGATATGTGCCTATGCCCAGAAGAATGGGTTGCTGGATCGTGTTGAGGTGTTGGGCTTCGTGGATGGCGGCAAGTCGATAGACTGGATTGCCGAATGTGGTGGAAAGGTCGTCAACCTATTGGCGAAGGGCTCGTTGAAACATTGCACCCACCAGTTGCACAAGACACCCGAGGAGCACATCAGCGACATCCTTCACGAGGTGGAATATGCGGCCAGCAAGGGCATCAGCGTCAACCTCTATTTGGAGGACTGGTCGAACGGTATGAAGGATTCGCCAGAGTACGTCTATCAGTTGATGGACGAGCTAACTGCTAATAGCCAAAAGCAAATAGCCCGTTTTATGCTGCCTGACACGCTGGGAGTGATGAATCCTTTGCAGGTCATCGAGTATTTCCGCAAGATGATAAAGCGCTATCCTGAGACGCATTTCGATTTTCATGCCCATAACGACTACGACCTTGCCGTGTCGAACTCGCTGGCTGCTGTATATAGTGGTGCTCGTGGCCTGCACGTCACCGTAAATGGGCTGGGGGAGCGTTGTGGCAATGCGCCGATGGCCTCCGTGCAAGCTATATTGAAGGACCAGTTTCATGCCAAGACGAACATCGTGGAGAGTCAGTTGAACGACCTCTCGCGAATGGTCGAAAGCTTTAGTGGTATTACGGTAGCCCCCAATCAGCCGATTGTAGGTGAGAACGTGTTTACGCAGGTGGCTGGTGTGCATGCCGATGGCGACACGAAAGACAAGCTGTACTACAACGAACTGATGCCTGAGCGTTTTGGTCGTAAACGTGAATACGCATTGGGCAAGAATAGCGGTAAGGCCAACATCGCCAAAAACCTTGAGGAACTCGGTCTGGAACTGACTCCTGAGCAGACACGTCGTGTGACGGAGCGCATTACGGAACTGGGCGACAAGAAGGAAATTGTGACGCAGGAAGATCTGCCCTTTATCGTTTCCGATGTATTGAAACACGACAGCTCTGACGATAAAGTAAAGTTGATAAGTTACGTTGTATCAACGGCTTATGGTTTACGCCCTGGAGCAAATGTTAAAGTAGAAATCAATGGTCATCAGTATGAAGCCGCAGGCACGGGCGATGGTCAGTACGACGCCTTCGTCAAAGCGCTTCGATATATTTATAAGAAGTATCTCGACCGTACATTCCCCATTCTGGCCAACTATCAGGTCACCATTCCTCCTGGCGGACGGACTGATGCCTTGGTACAAACCGTCATCACGTGGAACGACAATGGCAAGATGATCCGTACACGCGGCCTCGATGCTGACCAGACAGAAGCAGCCATCAAGGCGACATTTAAGATGTTAAACATTATCGAAAACGAAATAACGATATAACGAAATTACGAAATAACGAATAAAATAATATGAAGTTAAAAATTGCGATATTGGCTGGTGACGGCATTGGCCCAGAGATTATGAAACAAGGTGTGGCTGTATTGAATGCTATTGCCAAGAAGTGTGGCCACGAGTTCGAATACGAGGAAGCGTTGGTGGGTGCATGTGCCATTGATGCCTGTGGCGATGCCTATCCAGACGCGACACACGATGTCTGTATGCGCGCTGATGCAGTACTCTTCGCTGCTGTTGGCGACCTAAAATACGACAATAATCCCACGCTGAAGATGCGTCCTGAGACGGGCTTGCTGGCGATGCGCAAAAAGCTCGGACTCTTTGCCAACATCCGTCCTGTGGCCACCTTCGACTGTCTGCTACACAAGTCACCGCTGAAGGAGGAACTGTTGCGTGGTGCCGACTTTGTGGTCATCCGTGAACTGACAGGTGGCATGTACTTTGGTGAGAAACATCAGGACAACGATATGGCCTTCGACACCAATATCTATACGCGTCCTGAGATTGAGCGCATCCTGAAGGTCGCCTTCGAGATGGCAATGACGCGTCGCAAGCACCTGACCGTTGTCGACAAGGCCAATGTGCTGGCGTCGAGCCGTCTGTGGCGCCAGATAGCCAAGGAGATGGAGCCCCAGTATCCTGAGGTCACTACCGACTATATGTTTATCGATAATGCCTCGATGCGTGTACTCACGGAGCCTCGTTTCTTCGATGTCATCGTGACGGAGAATACCTTTGGCGACATCCTGACCGACGAGACCTCCTGCATCACTGGTTCTATGGGCCTGCAGCCCTCGTCGTCGCTGGGCGAGCATACGCCACTCTTCGAACCCGTTCACGGCTCGTGGCCGCAGGCTGCTGGTCAGAACCTCGCCAATCCGTTGGCACAGATCCTGTCTGCTGCTATGCTGCTGGAGCACTTCGGGCTCAATAAGGAGGGTTCTCTTATTCGTGAAGCTGTCAATGCCTCGCTGGATGCTAACGTTCGCACCCCTGAAATCCAGGTCGAGGGTGGCAAGAAATACGGAACTAAAGAAGTAGGTCAATGGATAGTAGACTATATCGAAAAGGCTTAGGCTTTTGGCTTTTTGCTATTGGCTTTTGGCTATTAGCTGTGCAAAATGCTAACTGCCAACAGCTAAAAGCTAATAGCCAGGAGAACTGGCGCGACACGCTGGCGGCTATCAACAAGCAGATTGCCCAGTCGCAGTGGTCAACGGACTTGCACCTGCGCAAGGCCAATGCCAACCTGCAACTCCAGCAATGGCAGTATGCCATCGATGAATATGGACTTGTGCTTCGACACGAGGAACGCAATCCTGCAGCCTTATTCTATCGCGCTTATGCCTACACACACATGCGACGTTTCGATTTGGCACGCAACGACCTCAACGACCTGTTGGCCGTCGTACCACGTCATTTCGAAGGACGCCTGTCGCTGGCGGTCGTGCTGCAACAATTGGGTAGAAAACAGGAGGCGCTCGATGAATTAAATCAAACCATCGAACAGCATCCTGACTCTGCTGTGGCCTATGCTGCTCGAGCCAATCTGGAACGACAGCTGAAACAGGACGAAGCTGCGCTCTATGACTGGCAGCGTGCTGAAGAGTTGTCTCCTCGAGATGCCACCTATGTGGTGTCACACGTCGACCTGTTGCTCATCTTGGAACGACGCGAAGAGGCGCGCCGTGTGCTCGATGCTGCCGTCCGTCGAGGTATTCCCCGTGGCATGTTGCGCGAATGGTTTGATAAATGTAAAAGATAAAAAATAGTTCAACGTTCAATGTTTAATGCTCAACGTAAATTAAAGAATCCTACCAAACTACAGTTTACCATCGGTTTCTTTGTCGTAGTAGCCCTGTTATGGGGTGTCCGCTATCTTACGAGTGACACTCCGCAGGACACCGTGGAAGCACCGACCACGCTTTCTGCCACCCATCATCATCGCATTCGTGGCGTGGCCAACTACAAGGTCGAATTCCCCGATAGCCAGAGCGTCCAGATTGTCGCTGCCGAACGCTGTGGCGTACGTCCCGTGCAAAACCGCGAGGATGCTGAGAAACGCAAAAAGGAACTGGTATATGTCGGCGAAAGTCCGTACTGGCATGTCGACCGCCTCTCCAGCTCCATTCCCTATCTCGTACCGCGTGCCGCCACGCTGTTGCAGGACATCGGACAGGCTTTCTACGACAGTCTCTACAACAAGGGCATTCCCTTCAACCAGCTCATCGTTACCAGCATCCTGCGTTCGATGGATGACGTAGCGAAGCTGCAACGTCATAATCCCAATGCCACCGAACGCTCATGCCATCTGTTTGGTACCACGATTGATATCTGTTACAACCGTTACCATCCCGTCACACGACCCGTCCGCGACGACACCCTCAAGTGGGTACTCTCCGAAGTTCTCCGCGACAAGCGCAATGAGGGCCGTTGCTATATCAAATACGAAGTCAAGCAGGGTTGTTTCCATATGACAGTGCGATAACAATCAAAAAAAATGCTAAATCCTTGCAGGAATTAGAAAAAAGTTGTATCTTTGCACTTCGTGAATACTATTTATTATTTATAAACAATAGAAAAACAATAATTTATGAGCCAAAAAAGAGTTTACCTCTTCGGTAATGGTAAGGCCGAAGGTAATGCAAAAATGCGTGAGGAACTCGGTGGTAAGGGTGCTAACCTTGCCGAGATGAACCACAACCGATTGCTGTAACGAGTACTATCAGGTTGGTCAGCAAAAGATTATGGAGCTGCTGAACGACGACGTGATGGCTGCTGTGAAGCACATCGAGGTACTGATGAACTCTAAGTTCGGCGACAAGGAGAATCCCCTGCTTGTCTCTGTACGTTCTGGTGCCCGCGCTTCTATGCCTGGTATGATGGACACCATCCTGAATCTCGGTCTGAACGACGAGGTGGCTGAGGGTATGGTGAACAAGACCCAGAATCCTCACTTCGTATATGACTCTTACCGTCGTTTCGTACAGATGTACGGTGACGTTGACTCTTACCGTCGTTTCGTACAGATGTACGGTGACGTCGTGCTGGAGATGAAGCCCGTCAACAAGACCGACATCGACCCGTTCGAGGAGATCATCGAGAAGGTAAAGGCTGAGCGTGGCGTGAAGCTGGACAAGGACCTGAACGTCGACGAGCTGAAGAAGCTGGTTCAGTTGTTCAAGAAGGCTATTAAGGAGCGCACTGGTAAGGACTTCCCCAACGATCCTATCGAGCAGCTCTGGGGTGCTATCTGCGCTGTGTTCCGTTCTTGGATGAACGAGCGCGCTATCGGTGACACCTCTGCTACTGGTGTATGCTTCAGCCGTGATGCTGCTAATGGTGAGAACCTCTTCAACGGTGAGTATCTCGTAAATGCTCAGGGTGAGGACGTTGTGGCTGGTATCCGTACCCCACAGCAGATCACCAAGATCGGCTCTCAGCGCTGGGCTGAGCGTGCTGGCATCTCTGAGGCTGAGCGCGTAGCCAAGTATCCTTCTATGGAGGAGGCAATGCCCGAGACCTATGCACAGCTGAATCAGATTCAGGAGAACTTGGAGAACCACTACCACGATATGCAGGATATGGAGTTCACCGTTCAGGAGGGCAAGCTGTGGTTCCTGCAGACCCGTAACGGTAAGCGCACAGGTGCTGCTATGGTGAAGATTGCCATCGACCTGTTGCACGAGGGTATGATCGACGAGAAGACCGCCATCATGCGTTGCGAGCCCAACAAGCTCGACGAGCTGTTGCACCCCGTATTCGACAAGAAGGCTCTCTCTGCTGCTAAGGTGATTGCTCAGGGTCTGCCCGCATCTCCTGGTGCTGCCTGTGGTCAGATTGTATTCCACGCTGACGACGCTAAGGCTTGGCACGAGGACGGCCACAAGGTAGTGCTCGTACGTATCGAGACCTCTCCTGAGGACCTTGCTGGTATGGCTGCTGCCGAGGGTATCCTGACCGCTCGTGGTGGTATGACCTCTCACGCTGCTGTGGTTGCCCGTGGTATGGGTAAGTGCTGCGTATCA
>ONKX01000022.1 GCA_900318555.1 uncultured Prevotellaceae bacterium
GTTCTGGTTCGGAGAAAAGTTCGGAGAAAAACCAAGCAATCATCTCTGCTATTAGGCTAAATCCCAAAGTTACTGCGGCTGAAATTGCCATGAAGCTTGTAATAGGACTTTTAAGAATTAAATAAACTTAAAAAAGACAGGGGGAGCAATAAGGGGGAGCAGTTTTTGCGTAAAAAAAGGAACCTGCTGAAAATCAGTAGGTTCCTCAAATGCTTTGCGGAGAGAGAGGGATTCGAACCCCCGGTACCTCTCGGTACGGTAGTTTTCAAGACTACTGTAATCGACCACTCTACCATCTCTCCAGTGCTCTACTTGTCTCGAAAGCGGGTGCAAAGGTACGTAGAAAAAATGAGAAATAGGAAATGGGAAATGAGAAATTGTCTATGCGTTAAGGATTTTTAACCAATAATCCTTCTCCGTCCGTCCATAAACCTCAAAAAAAGTCGTACCTTTGCACCATGATTTATCCAAGCAACTACGAACAGAAGATAGGATTCGACGAAATACGGCGCATGCTGAAGGGGCACTGCCAGAGCACGCTAGGACAGGAGAAGGTGGACGAGATAGCCTTCTCGGACGATGCCGACGTGGTGAACGAATGGCAGGAACAGGTGAGGGAAATGCGCCGACTGATGCAGGCTCAGGAGAAGCCGGAAATGAACTATTTCTTCGATGTGCGCGAGTCTGTGGCCCGCATCCGACTGGAGAACACGCATCTGGAAGAGAACGAGCTGTGGGACCTGCGGAGGTCGCTGGAAACAATAGGGATTATCGTGACGTTCCTAAATAGAGGTGAGAGGTTAGAGGTGAGAGGTGAGAGTATAGATGATGCGCAAGAAGAGTACCTCTACCCTGCCCTGCACCGCATGGCTGAGGACGTGCAGACGTTCCCAGCGATGATTCGTAGGATAGACTCGATACTGGATAAATTCGGACGCATCAAGGATTCGGCAACGATGGTGCTGGCAGGCATCCGTCACGACATGGAACAGACGGCGGGCAGCATCTCGCGTACCTTATATACTATACTGCACGCGGCACAAAGGGACGGACTGGTGAATCAGGACGCGGCTCCAACCTTGCGTGACGGACGACTCATGATACCCGTTGCACCTGGACTGAAGCGCAAGATCAATGGTATCGTGCACGACGAGAGTGCCACAGGTAAGACGGTATTCATTGAGCCAGCCGAGGTGGTGGAGGCGAACAACAAAGTGCGCGAACTGGAGGCTGCCGAGCGACGGGAGATTATCCGTATTCTGACGGTGTTTTCTGACGAGCTGCGCCCACATGTGCAGGAGGTGCTGGACTCGTATCGGTTCTTGGCCATGATAGACCTGGTACACGCGAAAGCGGAGATGGCCGAGCAAATGCAGGCCTTCGAACCCGAGGTGAAAGCCGAACCCACGATGGACTGGATAAGGGCGATACACCCATTGCTACAAAGGTCGTTGGCGAAGCAAGAGAAACGCGTAATACCTCTTGATATCAGATTGGAGAACACGAATTTCACGAATGACACGAATTCTAAAGACTACAAGAACATCGGGCGGTTGCTGATTATCAGTGGTCCGAATGCAGGCGGTAAGTCGGTATGTCTGAAGACGGTAGGACTGCTGCAGTATATGGTGCAATGTGGCCTGTCGATACCTATTGGCGATAGAAGTACGGTAGGACTGTTCCAAAACATCATGATAGACATCGGCGACGAGCAGTCGATAGCCGACGACCTCTCCACCTATTCTTCGCACCTGCTGAACATGAAGAACATGATGAAGCAGGCTAACGCGCGAACCTTATTATTAATAGACGAGTTTGGTGGCGGTACGGAACCCACCATTGGCGGAGCCATTGCCGAGGCCGTATTGAAGCAGTTCTGGAAGAAGGAAGCCTTCGGCGTCATTACCACCCACTATCAGAATCTGAAGCACTTTGCCGAGGATCATCCAGGCGTGGTGAATGGTGCGATGTTGTACGACCGCCATCAGATGCAGGCGTTGTTCCAGCTGTCGATTGGTCAGCCTGGTTCAAGTTTTGCCATCGAAATCGCAAGAAAGACGGGTATTCCTGAGGAAGTCATCAACGACGCTTCGGAGATTGTCGGTTCGGACTATATCCAGAGCGACAAATATCTGCAGGATATCGTGCGCGATAAGCGCTATTGGGAAGGCAAACGTCAGACTATCCACCAGCACGAGAAGTCGTTGGAGGGTCATATCCAGCGCTACGAGACCAACTTGGAAGAGATAGAACGCGAGCGCAAGGCCATTCTGAATCGTGCCAAGCAACAGGCTGAAGAGCTGTTGGCAGAGGCAAACCGACGGATAGAGAATGCCATCAGAGACATCAAGGAGGCGCAGGCCGAGAAGGAACAGACGCGACTGATTCGTGAGGAGTTGCAGGAGTTCCGCGAGCAGGTGCAGAACGACGATACGCGCGGACTGATGAGCGAAGAGGACTTTGCCAAGCGTCTGCAGAAGATGGAGGAGCGCAAAGCCCGTAAGGAAAAGCGTAAGGCCGAGAAAGGCGAACAACAGCGGGCCACCAGCGAGAAACTGGCAGCACGGGCCAAAGCCAATCTGAACGACGCGAACCGTCCGTTAGAAAAGGGCGACAGCGTGCGCATCAAAGGCACGAATAGCGTTGGCGAGATAGAAAGCATTCAGGGCAAGCAGGCCACGGTGGTGTTTGGTGGACTGCGAAGCAAAGTGAAGCTGGAGCAGTTGGAGCGTGCAGCAAAACCGAAGGAAACAAGCAACCCTGCCGACAAGCACGCCCATCTGGCTATTCAGACCTCGCATGTGACGCGCGCCACAATGGAAGACCGTCGTCAGAATTTCCATCAGGACTTGGACGTGAGAGGTATGCGTGGCGACGAGGCCATTGATACCGTCATGCACTTCATTGACGACGCCATCCTCATTGGATTGAGTCGCGTGCGCATCTTACACGGAACGGGAACGGGCGTGCTGCGACAGCTGATTCGCCAGTATCTGCATACCGTGCCCAACGTGAAAAGCGCCAAAGACGAGCATGTACAGTTTGGCGGCGCAGGAATCACGGTAGTGGATCTCGACTAACGTTGAACATTGAACGTTGAACATTGAACGTTAACGGCGACTGCGCTGAATCATCGTCTTCAATTTAGCATTGTATTTCGTAGCTGCAAGCAATTCCTCGATGGTGAGGTGCATGCGGTATTGCCAGCGGTTATATGGGTCGCTGGGTACATTGATGCGCTCGTCCTGAGGATTCTTGCGGCGCAGCTGGGAGTCCATTGCCAGCCAATCCTGCAACGACAGCAGACACAGCATCGAAGGACAATACAAGTGGCGCGCGATGATTTCCTCTGCCAAATGGGCAGGCAGCTGTTCAGGTGCGCGACCCTCCTTTTGCAACATCGTCACATAGAAACGCTGGCGACGCTCGGGACTCTCCTGCCACCAAAGGCGCAAGGGTGCCATATCGTGGGAGGAAATGGTGCAGACGCTACGGATGGGATTGGCGTCGAGGTGGGCAAATTCGAAGCCCTGCTGTTTGGGCATCTGCTGGATTTCGAGTGTGAGGATGCGCAATTGGTCGAGCACGTTTTCCACACATTCGGGCAGCATACCCAAGTCCTCGCCACACACCAGCATGCGCGATTCTTCCAATATGGCAGGCAGGCGTTTCAGGGCCTGCTGTCCCCAGAAGAACGAATGGCGCTGGTAGAAATAGTTGTTGTAGAGCCGCAGGAAGGCATCCTTCTCCTCGTCGGACAGCACCTCGAAGACTGGTTCGTTGACGATGCCGATGCGCGGATGGTACATCTCTGCCTCGTAGGGGTCTTCGACGAAGAGCACGTTGCAGATGAGGCGCATAAGGCCGTCACGAATCCACAGGCTGTTTTCGTCGCGACGTTCGGCAAAGTAGGCCGACACCTTGCACTGAGTAGCAAACTCGTCGCGCAGGTCGTAGAGATTATAGGCCTTGCGGACAAGGAAATTGTCACGGACATACTGCGCATGGATGCCAAAGATTTTGTCGATGAGCCTGTCGTTGATGAACGGGCGCGTATAGAGCTCCTTGCGGAACGGCAGTCCAAAGTATTCTATCTCGGCAACGGTCAGCGGCAGCGAGGGCGAGAAATGGCCCAATACAGCGGAAACGGCATCGACAGGAATCTCCCAGATGCGGAAATAACCCAGTACGTGATCGATGCGCAGAGCGTCGAAATATTGCTCCATGTGGCGCAGGCGACGACGGAACCATTTTATGAGTTCAGGACACCAATGATAGGTAGGGAATCCCCAGTTCTGACCCTGATACGAATACAATTCAGGCGGTGCACCAGCTGAGGAATGCATGTTAAACAACTCCGGGTGCTGGCGTGTCTCTACGCTATCACGATTGACGCCGATGGGCAGGTCACCTTTCAAGACGATGCCCTTCGAACGAGCATAGTCGGCAGCAGCCTTCAACTGCGTATGAAGCAGGTATTGGACGTAATAAATGAAGTCTGAATTCAGATGGCTGAAGGAAGATGTGATAAATCCTGCATAGGGTTTGAGCCAGTCTTCATTGTCGGCAATAAACTGCTTATAACCAGATGTTTCCGTTGTTTTATTACCTTGTTCCTCGAAAAGCGTCTGGAGGTATTCGAGCTTCACTCTGCCTACGGCCTCGTAGTCGCTGTAAGGTAGTGCGTTGAGTTCCTGACGACGACGTAGGAACTGCGTCATCTGCGTCTTAGAACGCAAAACACCTGCGGCCTCCAAGTCGACATAATGCGGATGAAGTGCGCAGGTGCTAACGATGTTGTAAGGATAGGAATCGTGCCAATGACCGTCAGTCGTCGTATCGTTGACGGGCAGCAGTTGGATGACCTTCATGCCCGTCTCCGCTGCCCAATCAACCATCCGGCGCAAATCACCAAAATCGCCTACCCCATAGGAATGTTCGCTGCGAAGGGAGAATACTGGGATGACAACACCTGCCGCTCGCCACGTGTCCTCTGCCAGACGCAAGTGACCGCCATGCAGGACGAGGACGTGGCCATCGGGAATTTCGCGGCTGTTTCCTTCGGAAACATTTTGATTATTAACACCGACGGAATCGACGGACACATTTTGAGCGCCAATAGAGACGATGCGGTTGTCGCCATCTTCCCATTTCAGCAATTCGTGTGTCTCGGTGTCTACCACTACATATTTATACTCTATCGGCAACAGCCAGCCCTGTGCATTGACGGTCAGAAGCCATTCACCCTCACCAGCATAATCCATCTTCAGATAACGGCTGGGGCTCCACGAGCCGATGGCAGGATGACTGCCACAGACGGCTACAGCCTGTCCCTTCTTCAGCTGGGGAGCCGATACGCGGAACATCACCGTCCTGCGAAACAAAGGCAACGGCAGCGCTTTGGCACGTTCTCCGTGGGGACGTCCTATCGTAGTGAGATAGGCTGCGGAATAGAGGTGCATGGGTAGCGGACGGTCGCGCCACTGGTCAGGAAAGATGTAGTCCTTGGTGGCATCGAAATGATAGATGCGAGGCACCATGTCCCACTCACGACGCAGCACGTTGCCGTCGCCATCTTCCACCTGATAAGCATAACTGATGAGCGACAGCGAGTGCTGTCTGCCCATCAGTGCTGCTGTTTCCAGTGTCCACAGTTCGCCATCGTCCGTTTGCATCAGCAGGTTCTGGTGACGTACGGTACCATCCTGACGGTGGTAGTCAATGGCAACATGCAGACTTTCGCCCCATGCGGTATTATAATGTATGGTAAACTTGAGTTTCATATCGTTGTTTGACTAATCTTGCAGAGCCACAGCGAAGTAAGCCTTCTTGCCAGTAGGCATGATACCCTGGATGTAGAGTACGGGCTCCTTCGATGTTGACGCCTTCTTGACGGCATCCTGCAGATCGCTGATGGTCTTCATCGGCTCCTCGTTGACACGCTGGATGATGAAACCCTGAGGTACACCACCCTCCTTCAACTTGCCACCGCTGATCTTCGTGACTTGCAGACCGTAGGCTATCTGGAGTTCCTTCTTCTGCGACTCGGTAATCTCGCGGAACTGTCCACCGAGCACGTCAAGGTCGGCATCCTTCACCACCTTCGTAGTACCCTGGGCATTCTTCAATGTCAGCGAGACGCTCTTTTCCTTCTTGTTACGCAGGTACTTGACGGTCACTTTGTCGCCAGGACGCTTCTGGGCAATGATCGCCTGCAGGTCACCCATAGTCTTTACCTTCTTGCCGTCAACCTCGGTGATGACATCCTCTTTCTCCAGACCGCCATCAGCAGCGGCACCGTCCTCGATGACCTTGTCGATGCGTACACCTTCCATCGTGCCGTAGTCGTTGACTTCCTTGTCTTGATCCTTCATGGCGTCAACATAGTCCTTCACACTGCCACCCTGGATACCAATCATGGCACGCTGATAAGAACCGTATTTCTTGAAGTCCTCGACGGCCTTGTTCATAATAGCCGTAGGAATGGCAAAGCCGTAACCGATGTTCGAACCCGTCTGCGAATAAATCATGGCGTTGATACCAATGAGTTCGCCACGCGTGTTGACCAGCGCACCACCCGAGTTACCCTGATTGATGGCAGCATCGGTCTGAATCATTGAAGAGACGCCCTGTCCCATCGAACGCGCCTTAGCCGAAACGATACCAGCGGTGACGGTGTTGTTCAGTCCGAGAGGATTACCTACAGCCAGCACCCATTCACCCACCTTCACGTCGTCAGAATTAGCCACGACGATAGCCGGCAAATTCTTGGCGTCAATCTTGATGAGTGCCAAGTCGGTAGTGGCGTCGGCACCGATGATGCGTGCGGAATATTCCTTGGAATTCTCGTTGAGCGTTACTGTCAGTTCGTCGGCACCATCCACAACGTGGTTGTTGGTAACGATGTAACCGTCAGATGAGATGATAACACCTGAGCCAGCTGCTGCACGCTTTGGAGTCTGCACCTGACGCTGGCGCTTGCCACCATTGCCCTGTCCGCGTCCGAAGAAACCTCCGAAGGGGTCAGAGAAGAAATCCTCGAAGGGATCAGAATATTCTACGGTCTGTGTCTTTGAATTAATCACCGACTTGATATACACTACTGAAGGCAGCGATTTCTCTGCTGCGTAAGTCAAGTCTACTGGTTGTCCTGGTGCTACAGCAGGAGCAGCAGGAGCTGCGGCCTGTGTCTTGTTGCACGAAGCTGCCGAGAATGCAATGACCATCAAGTACATTGCCGGCATCAAACTCTTTACAATCTTTTTCATAATCTTACCTTTTATAATAAATGTGTTAATAACTTGCGACTGCTTTTTGTGTTTCGCGATGCAAATATAAGGTCAAAAATTGAAATACTGACAATATGTCACGCATTTTTGTCGCAATTTAACACTTCGCCCCAAAGGGTTAACGGCTGTTAGAATTTAACGCTTGAAATGTGAAAAGACTGACAAAATTAACAATTCTGCCAGTCTTTAGTTTATTTCATGCAATTATATCCATTTATCTTGCAGCTACATACTTGTGTAATGTGGCACGAACGGCACCATTGCCTGCGTACAGCTCTTTTACCATGCCCTCAATCTGTTCGCCCAAACCAGCCTCATAGAGGTCGAGTCCGAAGACATCCTTGCGCGAATACAGCTTCTTCAGCGGGCTCCAGTCCTGATCCTGCTTGCCAATCTGCAGCGGAGCCACAATGGCCTGCAACTCTTCGAGCATGGGATCGGGCGAGCAGTCAAATGGTGTACCATCGTCCTTGATACCCTTCAGATAACGGGCATAGCCAGCCAGCGTCAACGGAATCAGCACGAGGTTGCTCTTATCCAGTCCACGGGCGATATACTTCTTCAGTGTCTCGCCGAAGCGGATGGGCAGTTTCTGCGACGTATCCATGGCAATACGCTGGGGAGCATCGGGCATAAACGGATTCGGCAGACGACGATTGATAACGGCACCAATGAACTCGTAAGGATTCAGCACGCCTGGGTCAACGACTACGGGCATTGCCTCCATATAACCAATCTTCTGGATGAATGGGCGCAGGTCCTCGTCGGCCATCTCGGCACTGATCAGCGTATAGCCCAGCATACAGCCGTAGATACTCATCGCCGTGTGCAGCGGGTTCAGACAGGTGGTCACCTTCATCGTTTCCACCTTATCTACAGTTTCACGCGTCGTATAGAGCGCACCGCCCAAATCCAATGGTGGACGACCGTTGGTGTAGTTGTCCTCGATGACCAGATACTGCACTTCCTCAGCATTCACGAACGGCGCTGTAAAGGTGTGCTTCTCCGTCTCGATATAGTTGTTGTCCTCGAAACCATCCGCAGCCAGCATCTCCTTCACCTTCTCGTGTGGGCGTGGGGTAATCTTGTCAATCATCGACCAAGGGAACGTAATCTTCGTCTCGTCCTTCAGATAAGCCAGGAACTCAGCAGGCACCAGTCCGTCCTTCACCCAGCGCTCAGCATAGGCAAATACGCCAGCTTTCACCTTGTCGCCGTTGTGCGAACAGTTGTCCATCGACTGCACTGTGAGGGGAAGCTGTCCAGCATTGAAACGCTCGAACAGCAGCGCACAAACCTTACCCATAGCGAACAGGGGCTTCATCCCACGAGCCAAATCGGCTTCGTTGAACGTGTAGCCCTTCTCGGTGATGGTGAACGAAATCATCTGCAACGACGGATTCTTGAAAATCTCCACCAGACGTTTCCAGTCGTCAAACTGTGGGTCTGCCTTCAGAGCTTCCGTCACGCTGGCAATCACCTTCTTCTCGATAGAACCATCTGAGCAGAGGTTCACGCAGAGCGACAGATTATTATAAGGTGCATACGCCTTGTCGATGACCTCGAAGTCAAAGGTCTCTGCCACAATGACACCACGGTCGTACTTGCCCGTATTCAGCGCGTCGTTCAGGATGGCTGCAGGAAACGCACGGAAGATGTTACCACCGCCGAAATGTACCCATGTAGGATCCTTGGCAGTCTTCTCGCGCAATTTCGCAATATCAAATTTCGGAAGCTCGTAACCTTTGGCTTCCCACTCTGCGGCATTCAGCTGGCCGCTCAGTATTTCGTTCAGTTTCATCATATTGAAAATTTGTTTTGGTTTTCTTTCGTGCAAAGGTACGCAATAATTTTCGAACATACAAATTTTTAAGCCACAATTGTAACAATGAAAACAAGATAAAAAGAGGTTCATTTGTACACAATCTCTTAAAAAAGTGTAAAAAAGACACCGAGAAGCAATTTTCCTTTCATTTTTTATTGCCGTATCGAAAAATTATTGTAATTTTACAACCAAAATCAATTAAGTGTAACTAAAAACGTTCATTACAATGAAAAAAACAACATTCTTTTTGGCTGGAATGGCAGTGGTAGCAGCCCTGCTGACAGCATGCAATTCTCCTATGCAGGAAACAACAACTTTATCTGGTCTGGACCCTGCACGTTTCGACACCATCATCAACGAGAAGCCCGTCAAACTCTACACTTTGAAGAACGCTTCCGGCACGATGGAAGTATGCATCACCAACTACGGCGGACGTGTGGTCTCACTTGTCGTACCAGACAAGAACAACGTTCTTACCGACGTTGTATTAGGCTTTGACAACATTGCCCAGTATGCTGACACATTGAACTCGCCAACGGACTACGGTTCCAGCGTTGGTCGCTATGCCAACCGCATCCAGGGTGGTAAGTTCACTCTGAACGACAGCACCTACCAGCTGAAACAGAACGACGGTCCCAATTGTCTGCACGGTGGTGGTACCACAGGTTGGATGAACCAGGTGTACGACGCCGAACAGATTGGTGACAGCATCCTGAAGCTGACTATCGTTGCTGAAGACGGCGAGAACGGATTCCCTGGCAAGGTAACGGCCGTTACGACCTACAAGGTCACTGCCGACAACACCCTCGACATCACTTGGGAGGCTGAGACCGACAAGCCCACCATCATCAATCAGACTAATCACAACTACTATAATCTGAATGGTGACTTCACGAAGCCCGGCTACGATATGGTGCTCTACGTGAATGCCGACAACTTCACTCCTTCTGACAAGCTGTACATCCCCACAGGCGAAATTAAGTCCGTCGAGGGTACTCCTATGGACTTCCGCAACGCTCACGCCATTGGCGACAGCATCAAGTCGGAGTTCGACCAGATTCAGAATGCCGGTGGTTACGACCACAACTGGTGTCTGAACACCTATAAGGACGGCAAGGGTGACGATACCGTCGTATGTGCCAGCCTCTACAGTCCCACAACGGGCATCTTCATGGAGATGTTCACCAACGAGCCCGGCGTTCAGGTTTATAGCGGCAACTTCCAGGGCATCGGCAACGAGCCGAACATCCAGCATAAGCACGGTCCCTATCCCCAGCACGTCAGTGTTTGTCTGGAGAGTCAGAAGTATCCCGACAGCCCCAACAAGAAGGACTGGGTACAGCCCGTGCTGAATCCTGGTGAGAAGTACTACAGCCACGCTGCCTATAAGTTTTCGACAAAGTAAAACATTAATTAAATAGTATTATGGCATTATTAGACTGGATTGTCATTGGCGTATTCTGTGCTGCGCTCATTGGCATTGTGATTTGGGTTGTATCACAGAAAAACGACAACTCGGCAGACTATTTCCTTGGTGGTAAGGATGCAACATGGATTGCCATCGGTGCATCTATCTTCGCCTCGAACATCGGTTCCGAACACCTCATCGGACTGGCTGGTGCAGGTGCATCGTCAGGTATGGCTATGGCCCACTGGGAGATTCAGGGATGGATGATTCTGATTCTGGGTTGGGTCTTCGTACCGTTCTACACCCGTTCAATGGTTTACACCATGCCTGAGTTCCTCGAGCGCCGCTTCAACAAGGAGTCGCGCACCATTCTTTCGGTCATCTCGCTGATTTCCTACGTGCTGACCAAAGTAGCTGTAACGGTTTATGCCGGTGGCCTCGTGTTCCAGCAGGTATTCGGCATCCAAGAACTCTGGGGCATCGACTTCTTCTGGATTGCAGCCATCGGACTGGTGGTTATCACCGCTCTCTACACCGTCTTCGGCGGTATGAAGTCGGTACTCTACACCAGCGTACTCCAGACACCTATCTTATTATTAGGCTCGCTCATCATCCTCGTACTGGGCCTGAAGGCCCTTGGCGGATGGGATGAGATGATGGCTACCTGTTCTATCCAGACTGTCAACGAATATGGCGACCACATGACCAACCTCATGCGCGACCTGCGCGATCCCGACTATCCTTGGCTCGGCGCACTCGTAGGCTCTGCCGTCATCGGTTTCTGGTATTGGTGTACCGACCAGTTCATCGTTCAGCGTGTATTGTCTGGTAAGGACGAGAAGGAGAGCCGCCGCGGTACCATCTTCGGTGCCTACCTGAAGCTCTGCCCCGTATTTCTGTTCCTCATTCCTGGTATGATTGCCTATGCAATGGCTACCAAGGGCATCACATTGCCCAATGGCGAGGTGTTTACACTCAGCACTCCCGACGCCGCCTTCCCCACCCTCGTGGCTAAGATTCTGCCTGCCGGTGTGAAAGGTCTGGTCGTTTGCGGTATTCTGGCAGCTCTGATGTCTTCATTGGCTTCTTTGTTCAACTCTTCAGCTATGCTGTTCACCATCGACTTCTGGAAGCGCCTGAAGCCCGAGACTCCTGAGAAGCAGCTGGTTCGTATCGGTCAGATTGCTACGGTTGTTATCGTTGTTCTGGGTATTCTTTGGATTCCCATTATGCGTTCTGTCGGCGATGTGCTCTACAACTACCTGCAGGACGTTCAGTCGGTGCTTGCTCCCGGTATTGCCTCTGCATTCCTGTTGGGCATCTGCTGGAAGCGTGCTTCTGCCAAGGGCGGTATGTGGGGTCTGCTCTCAGGTATCATCATCGGTCTTACACGTCTGGGGGCCAAGGTGTACTATAGCAACGCCACCAACGTCAGCGACAACTGGTTCAAGGCCGTGTTCTACGACTTCAACTGGCTCTACTTCTGCGGTGTCATGCTCATCGTCTGCTGTCTCATCGTCATCGTCGTTTCCCTCTGCACCGAGGCTCCCGACGAGAAGAAGATCCAGGGTCTCGTGTTCGGCACGTCTACTCCCGAGCAGATTGCCGCCACCCGCGCCAGCTGGGGCACTTGGGACGTCATCCATACTGTTATCATCCTTGGTATTACTGTAGCATTCTATGCCTACTTCTGGTAAACGACAATGACTACGTACTATAAAGAATTCCAAAAGGTACTGCTGTCTGTCGACTGCATCATCTTCGGCTTCGACCAAAACAAGCTGAAGATTCTCATCGGTCGTCGCAATATGGACCCAGGTCGTGGCGAATGGAGTCTCTACGGAGGCTTCGTTCGCAACGACGAGAGTCTCGATGCAGCAGCACAACGGACACTGCTCGAACTGACAGGTCTGCGCAACATCTACATGAGTCAGGTAGGCGCTTTCGGTAATATCGACCGTGACCCGGGCGAACGTGTCGTATCAATAGCCTACTACGCGCTCATCAATGTCAAGGACTATAGCGAGCGCCTGCGCAAGCAGCACGGCGTGGAATGGGTCAACATCGAGGACATTCCCCAAATGTATTCCGACCACAACGCGATGATTGCCAAGGCCCGCAAGCTCATCCAACAGAAAATCAAGACCAATCCCGTTGGTTTCGAACTGCTGCCCGAACTGTTTACCTTAACCCAACTGCAGCGCCTCTACGAAGCTGTCAATGGCGAGCCACTCGACAAGCGCAACTTCCGCAAGCGCATCAAGGATATGGACTATATTGAGAAGACCGAGCTCATTGACAAACAGACGTCGAAGCGCGGTGCATCACTCTATCGTTTCAACAAGAAAGCATTTACTGAAGACAAAAGCTTTAAGCTATAAGCTTAATGGACAATTGAAAATTGATAATTGAAAATTATGTTAGAAGAACTGAAAGCAAAAGTATTCAAGGCCAATTTGGACCTTGTGAAACAAGGACTGGTCATCTTCACCTGGGGCAACGTTAGCGGTATTGACCGTGAAAAGGGCCTCGTGGTCATCAAGCCCTCAGGCGTCAGCTACGACGAGATGAAGGCCTCCGATATGGTGGTCGTCGACTTAGAGAGCGGCAAGGTGGTCGAAGGCGACCTCAATCCCTCCAGCGATACTCCTACACACCTCGTTTTATACAAGGAATTCCCGAATATCCAGGGCGTCGTCCACACCCACTCCACCTACGCTACGGCTTTCGCTCAGGCAGGCCGCGACATCCCCAACATCGGCACCACCCACGCTGACTATTTCTATAAGGATATCCCGTGCACGCGCGATATGACTAAGGAGGAGGTTGAGGGACAGTACGAGCTGGAGACTGGCAACGTCATCGTCGACGAAATCCTGAACATCCGCAAGATTAATCCTGACCACACGCCCGCCGTGCTCGTCAAGAACCATGGTCCGTTCTCGTGGGGAACCTCGCCCGACAATGCCGTTTACAACGCCAAAGTCATGGAGCAGTGCGCTAAGATGGCCTTCGTTTCGTTCATGGTCAATCCCGCCACAACGATGAACCCGCTGCTCGTCGAGAAGCACTACATGCGCAAACACGGTCCTAACGCCTACTACGGCCAGAAGGGTCAGAAACACTAATCGAACAACAAAACAAAAACATTTATGAAAGCATTTGAGAATTTAGAAATATGGTGGGTGACTGGTGCACAGTTGCTCTATGGTGGTGACGCAGTCGTAGCCGTTGACGGTCACTCAAAGGAGATGGTCGACGGTCTGAACAAGAGCGGCAACATCCCCGTGAAGATTGTTTATAAAGGCACGGCAAACTCCGGCAAGGAGGTTGAAGCCATCATGCTCGCCGCCAACAACGACGAGAAGTGCGTGGGTATCATCACCTGGATGCACACCTTCTCGCCTGCCAAGATGTGGATCAAGGGTCTGCAGCAGTTGCAGAAGCCTTTGTGTCACTTCCACACCCAGTACAACGCCGAGATTCCCTGGGCCGACATCGACATGGACTTCATGAATCTGAACCAGAGCGCCCACGGCGACATCGAGTTCGGACACATCTGCACCCGTATGCGCATCGCCCGCAAGGTGGTTTGCGGCTACTGGAAGGACGAGAAAGCCCAGAAGCAGATTGCCGTTTGGGCCCGCGTAGCAGCTGGTGTTGCTGATGCCCACAACGTGCGCTGTCTGATGTTCGGCATGAACATGAACAACGTTGCCGTAACCGATGGCGACCGTGTGGAGTTCGAGCAGCGCCTGGGTTACCACGTGGACTACTATCCCGTCTCGTCGCTCATGGAGTACTTCAAGAAGGTCACCGACAAGGAGGCCGACGACCTCGTTGAGGAGTACAAGAAGCTCTACACCATCAAGATTGACGAGAGCGGCGAAGAGGTCTATTGGGAGAAGGTAAAGAATGCTGCCAAGGCTGAGATTGCCCTGCGCCGCGTGTTAAAGGATGAGGGCGCTACTGCCTTCACCACCAACTTCGACGACCTTGGCGATGCCGACATCAACGATCCCAACTTCGTTGGCTTCGACCAGATTCCAGGCCTCGCCAGTCAGCGTCTGATGGCCGAGGGTATCGGATTCGGTGCCGAGGGCGACTGGAAGACCGCCTGCCTCTATCGCACGCTTTACATCATCCAGCAGGGCATGCCTACTGGCTGCTCGTTCCTCGAGGACTACACGCTGAACTTTGCTGGCGACCGCTCGTCGTGCCTCCAGAGCCACATGCTCGAAATCTGCCCGCTCATTGCCAGCGACAAGCCCAAGCTCGAGGTACACTTCCTCGGCATCGGCATCCGCAAGCAGCAGACCGCCCGCCTCGTCTTCACCTCGAAGACCGGTGCTGGCATCAAGGCCACCGTTGTTGACCTCGGCAACCGCTTCCGCCTCATCTCTCAGGAGGTAGAGTGCATCGAGCCGAAGCCCATGCCGAAGCTCCCTGTCGCCTCTGCCCTGTGGATTCCGCAGCCCACATTCGAGATTGGCGCTGCTGCCTGGATTCTCGCCGGAGGTACCCACCACTCAGCTTTCTCCTACGACATCAACGAGGAGTACTGGGAGGACTTCGCCGAGATGCTCGGCATCGAGTACGTCCGCATCAACAAGCAGACCAACATCGCCGACTTCAAGCAGACCCTCCGCAACAACGAGGTCTACTTCATGCTCAACAAAGCATTACGATAACCTTCCGCGTCGCTTCCAAAAGACAAACCGGCAGGCTCCCACAGGGAAGTTGAAGGGGAAGAGTGCCGTGCAAACTGGGAGAAAGTGCCTAGGAAAAAGGGAGCGAGACGTAGGGTAAGCGGATTCGAGCGGCCGTGCGCATCAATGTGCACGGCCGTGCTTATTATTGCGGGCGAGCGTGCTTATTATTGCGACCGCCCGCCCGAATCCTTTTTTTACCTATGAAGCGTCACCCTGTCGGAAGAGGTGGGTGAAGTGCTTGTTGTAGAGTTCGGAAAGGCCTGCGCGGTTGTCGATAGCCTCACCAACCACGAGCATCGTGGTGAGAGTCAGATTGTTATCGTGAACTATCTTTGCGAGATCTTTTAATACGCCGCGATAGATGCGTTGGTCGGGCCACGTCAGATGATAGCAGGCAGCAACGGGCGTATCCTCAGGATATTCCTGCAGGAGCTCGCGCTGGACGTCATCGACAATGGCGGCAGAAAGGAAGATGCACATGGTGCTCTGACTGCGGGCCAGCAGGCGCAGCTGTTCCTTTTCGGGCATAGGCGTCCTACCCTCGCCTCGCGTCAGGATGATGGTCTGTGTGCGCTCAGGGATAGTGAACTGGGAGCGCAGTTCAGCAGCAGCAGCGAGGAACGACGAAATGCCTGGCGTGATGTGATAGGACATGTCGTTGGCGTCAAAGAAGGCCATCTGCTCCTGAATGGCGCCAAAGATGCAGGGGTCGCCGGTATGCAGACGCACAATGAAATGGCCGCGGTCGTAGTGCTCCTTCATCAAAGCACATTGCTCTTCAAGATTCATGTCTGCAGAGCTTCGGACGACAGCGCCAGGCTTGTGGCATTCGGTCAAAGCCTTGGGAACCAACGAGCCGGCATAAAGAATAAGGTCGGCCTTCTCCAACATCTTACGTCCACGCACACTTATCAGGTCTGGGTCGCCAGGGCCAGCACCAACGATTTCGATGTGACCAGTGTGCTCAGCGGTTTGCCCGCTGAGGGTAGCGGCGGACTCGGCGGCAGAACCGCCGAGCACACGATCTTCGCGGAGGTGGTGGCGGTCGATGGCAAGAGCAGCAGTCCAGTTTTTGCCCTTGATTTTGGGGATGATGAGTTTGCCGTTGTTGGAGCCGAGAATGGCGGCAGCCTCGCAGACGCTGGGCGTGCCGACATGTTTGGCAACGGTGTCGCTAGGATTAGGGACATCGACGGCTGCTAGTTCTTCAGCGGTATAGAAGACGACCTCTTCGTCGTATTCATCTTCAAGCATCGCGCAGAACTCCTCGTCCTCTTTCACGTCGATGGTGCAATAACGATGGGCGCAAGGCAGAATGCCGCGTTCGGCAAAAGCCTCATCTATCTGGTCGTAAATAGCATAATAGTCGTCAGGATGATGCGCCAGGCCAAAGCCTATCGTTCCAATCATCGGCACGAAATGCAACTCCAACATGCCATAGGGCGCAGAGCGATTGTAGGGCGACACGATAATCAGCAGTTTGTATTTACGGGGGTCGGCCTCGCTGATGTCGTTGATGATGGTAACGTGGTCGGGCTTCGTCGCTTCCAAATAGTCAGTACCCTCGTCACGGGCCTCCAACAACAGGGCTGTGGGTTTGCGATTGACGAACGCAAAAATGCAGTCGTTCATATCCTCAATATCGCTGGCGACGGGCCAGTCGAAGCGTTGCTCAAAAGTGTCGAGCGCCCATAGCCCAGCATTGTCGCTTTGTGTGGTGATGACCTCATGGGCATCAAAGAGAGCGGCCATCTGGCGTGTCAGGTCGTTGGCACCGCCTACGTGTCCACTGAGCACGGAAATGACGTTCTTGCCCAATGAGTCAATACAAACAACCGCAGGGTCTTCATGCTTGTCCTTGATGTAAGGGGCAATGGTTCGCACGCAGATGCCCATAGCGCCGATGAAGACAAAGCCGTCATATTCAGTCCATTGCCTGCCTACGTCAGTACGCTGAATCCTCTTTGCACCAAGTTCACGCTGGAGTCTGTTGGCGATATTCTCTCCAGCCTCACTAATCTGTATAACCGCTATTTTCTGCATTTCAGTATCTTTATAGGATGATGTTCATCTATTACTATCTTCATGGGTGGCTCCTGCCGTAAACCAAATTCCTCACAAGTCTCGTCCCACAGTTGCTGACTGTCGGTAAGCACCTTAGGAGCCTTGACGCTGTTCATCACGATAACGCCGTCATCAGCCAATACCGTCAACACTTTGGCAATCATTTCCTTTAATTTCCCACCATGTCCCCCGATAAAGACGGCATCAGGACGAGGTAATGAAGCAATGTCCGTTTTGAGGAAGTCGCCTATATGTACGCTAATGCCTGGGGTACCCAAGCGGCGGGCATTCTCGTGAATGATGGCCTCACATTCGGGGCGTATCTCGAAGGCTTCGATATGTAGTTGTGGGAATTGCAGACGCGCCTCGATAGAGATGCTACCCGTGCAGAAGCCAATGTCCCAGAAGACGTGACGTTTAGGCAGGGCGAGGGCCTGAAGCGTCAACAGGCGAATCGGCATTTTGGTAATCATCTTTTCGCGACCGTCAAGTAACGTAAACTCGGAGTCGGGAATACCGAAGGGGCACGCATGCTCTTCGGTTCCCCCGCAGAGAATGACGCAGTTAGGCATGGAAAAGTCACGATGGACGGCTTCTTCAAGGGAAAGCGTAGTTACCTTTTCGAGAGTAGGATTCCCTAAATGTTCGCCTACATGCATCGTGTATTCGCTATAGCCGTAATCCAACATGCGCTGGGCAATAGTGGCAGGGGTATGCTCCTTGTCGGTCAGCACGCCTATCTTCCCTACCCTTTCTATCAGCGCGCGGTCGAACTCGGGCCAAGGGCGGCCTGTCAACGAGACGATTCGCATGTCGCGATAAGGCATCACGAGGCGGTGTGCCAACATCTGCAGGGAGTTAAAGGTCGGATAAACCACGATGTCAGCCTCAAGCATTTTGCGCTTGATGGTATTGGCAAAGCCGAAGAACAACGGGTCACCGCTGGCAAAGACGATTATTTCAGAGGTGAGAGGTGAGGGGTGAGAGGTGAGAGAAATGTATTGTTCAAACACGGCATCTAGAGGGATGGTAATGTCAATCCATTCCGCACCTTCTGGCAACAACGGCGCCACAATCTCATGGTGGCGCTTGCCTCCAGAGAACACCTTGCCGTTCTTGATGATTTCCAATACTTCGGGTGGAAACCAAGGTTTCGGATTGTCCGTAATTCCTATAACGATGAACCGTTGCATAATATCCGTTTAATCCGTTATATCCGTGTTCGTTTTATAGGTCGCGACCTGGTTTGAGTTGTTCGGCATCGTCGAAAGTAAGTATCGCATTACACAGCGTAGCTGCAAGATTGCTGCCACCTTTTCTGCCCTCAACAATTATCTTGGGAATCTGCTTCAGCGTCTTAACGGCATGTTTACTTTCGCAAACATGCACAAAGCCGACCGGAGCTGCAATGATACCCGCAGGATACATCTTACCCTTACGCACCAAATCGCAAACCTCGAAAAGTGCTGTTGGCGCATTACCCACCACATAGAGCGCCTCGGGATATTCCTCCGCCGCCAGTTGCATGCAAGCCTGACTGCGGGTGATGCCTTTCTCGTCGGCCATCTGTTTGGAACGCGAATCGTTGATGTAGCAATGCACCTCGATGCCCAGTCGTTCCAAAGCGCCCTTACGGATACCGCTGGCAGCCATCGTGACGTCGGTAACAATATGTTTCAGACTGCCGTCGACCACCTTATTATATAGAATCTCCGTAGCACGGTCGTCCATCCAAAGACATCGTTCCATGCTGAAGTCAACCGTCGTATGAATGGCGTGCAACAACGGCCATAGGCGCCACGTCGGCACATCGGGATGTTGCATCTCAGAGAGTATCGTGCGGAAACTTTCCATCATAATAGACTGGCCAGGCTTTACGTCCTCCTGCTTCTCCTCACGATAGTAGCCGCGAGGCGTAATTATCTTGCCTTCAGCGATGTATGACTGGGAATTACCAATGAGGATAACGGTAAACATATCCACATCCTCGGGATTGAATGTGCCCAATGTCGTAACCTTCACTTCTTGCTCCTCGCGCCCTGCCTGACGGACATAGCCTACGGGGGTGTCAGCAGAACGCTCCTGAAGGAAGAGTTCCTGCAAGCGATAGAGTTGCCAATAGCGACCGTGCGACTTCGGATTATAAACCGCCGTCACAAAGTCGCCCACGACAGCAGCCCTAATGCGTCGTTCAATAACGTTCCAAGGAGTCATTAAGTCTGAAAGGGATATCAGGCACACATCATGTCCGATGGGGGCTCCCAGCAATGAGGCCGCCTTTTGGAAAGCAGATATGCCTGGGAGGGTCACGACCTCGATATCCGATTGTTTCTCTCGTTTCATCTCGTATATCAACGGAGCCATACCGTAGAGGCCGGCATCACCACTCGATATGACGCAGGCGGTCTTACCCTGCTCTGCCAAACGGAATGCCTGTTCGGCACGCTCACGCTCCTTTTTCATACCTGTGTCGATGCACTCACAGCCCGGCTTCACATATGCCTCAATGAACTGGAAGTAGTACTTATACCCAACGACAGCATCAGCCTCCCGTACTGCTTCGAGCACCGCAGGTGTGATGTCTTCTTTACTGCCAGGTCCAATGCCTGCTACAATGATTTTTCCCATATCTGCTGCAAAGATACACAAAAAAAGCGGACTGACCAACCATCAGCACAGCTTTTTTACAATGTAACCACTATATAACAAAAAATGGGCTCATCGTTTGGTGGGCTCACATTTTATTTGTAACTTTGCACCAATGTTTAATCCTAAAGCGAAAGAAATGATGGAAACAAAGATTATCGGACTGGCCAGCGACCATGCAGGCTTTGCGCTGAAACAATTTGTGAAGAAGTATCTGGAAGAGAAAGGATACGAGTATAAGGACTATGGCACGTATACGGAGGATTCGTGCGACTACAGCGACTTCGGGCATGCGTTGGCCGAGGGTATCGAGAAAGGCGAGGTATTCCCAGGAATTGCCATCTGCGGCAGTGGTGAGGGTATCAACATGACGCTGAACAAGCACCAGTCGATTCGTGCAGGTCTCTGCTGGATTCCCGAGATTGCACATCTGATTCGTCAGCACAACAATGCCAACGTATTGGTAATGCCTGGACGTTTCATCGATGAAGATACAGCCCGCAAGATTATGGACGAGTACTTTACTACGGAGTTCGAAGGTGGTCGCCATCAGAAACGTATTGACAAGATTCCGGTTAAGTGATAGCAGTAAAAGTTTGTTCATACTGCCGAACGTGAGGAATCTCGACCGAAGGCCAAGATTCCTGTGCAGAAAAACAACAAGAGGGGATGTCATGACGGCATCCCCTCTTATTTGTTGCTTAACTGTAAACTCTTACTTTACCTTAGCTACGATAGCCTTGAAAGCCTCGGGGTTGTTGAGTGCGAGGTCAGCGAGCACCTTACGGTTAATCTCGATACCAGCCTTGGCCAACTTACCCATGAGTACAGAATAGCTCATACCCTCCTGGCGAGCGGCAGCGTTGATACGCTGAATCCAAAGAGCACGGAATGTGCGCTTTTTGTTCTTACGGTCGCGGTAAGCGTAGGTAAGACCCTTCTCCCAAGTGTTCTTGGCTACTGTCCAAACATTCTTGCGGGCACCGAAGTAACCGCGAGTGAGCTTAAGAATTCTCTTACGTTTTGCACGTGATGCTACGTGATTTACTGATCTTGGCATAGTTTTCTTTTACTTTAAATGTTTGACAATAGGTGAATTAACGGAGACACAACAGGTCGCGAACCTGCTTCATGTTTGTTACATCAACGAGTGTTGAACCCTGCAGATTACGCTTCTGCTTCTTAGTCTTTTTCGTCAGAATGTGACTGTGGTAAGCGTGGTGTCTCTTAACCTTACCTGTACCGGTGAACGCGAATCTTTTCTTCGCTCCGGAGTTTGTCTTTACTTTTGGCATTGTTTTTAAAAATTTAAATTGTTATTAATAAATCGGCGACTACGCATATACCGGGCGCGACGCCTTCTCTTTTCCTTTTTTATTCGTCTTCGGCCTCCTCGGTCAGCTTCTTCAGCGCATCAGCACTGATTTTCGCATTGGCCAAAAGTCCACCGTTTGACGGCTTCTCTTCAACGGCCTGTGGACGGGGAGCATCCTTGGTTTCGGCATTTGATGCCTCACGGTCGCGAGCCTGTTGGCTCTTCTTGGCGACACCGGCTTTCTTAGGAGCCAGATAGAGGAACATCTTCTTACCTTCGAGTGATGGCATTCCTTCGACCTTACCATATTCTTCGAGGTCGTTAGCAAAACGGAGCAACAGCACCTCGCCTTGTTCCTTGAACAGGATGGAACGACCACGGAAGAACACATACGCGCGTACCTTATTTCCTTCTTCAAGGAACTCCTTGGCATGCTTCAACTTGAACTGATAGTCGTGCTCATCGGTCTGAGGTCCGAAACGTATCTCCTTGACTTCAACCTTCACCTGCTTAGCCTTCATTTCCTTTTGGCGCTTCTTCTGCTGGTAGAGGAACTTGGAATAATCGATAAGACGACAAACGGGAGGATTGGCGTTCGGCGAAATCTCGACGAGATCAACGCCCTGATCGCGTGCCATATCCAACGCTTCACGCGTCGGCAGAACGGTGCTTCCACCATCGCCAACGATTCGCACTTCACGTACACGTATCTGCTCATTGATACGGTACTGATTCTTCATGTTGTCGTTCTTCATTAACCAATTTTTCGAAATCGGCTGCAAAATTACTACAATTTACGCAAAATACAAAATAAATTCGCAATTATTTTTATTTTTCACCTTAAACTGCAAAAAACTGCACAAAAATTTTGCGAATGTGCAAAAAAGATATTACCTTTGCACAAAAATTTGAAAATTGTGCAATGAACGATATACCAAGTTTTAATTCCTACATCGAAAAATCGATTAAGGAAAACTGGCTACTAGACGCTCTGACGGACTACAAAGGTGCTACGTTGCAGTATCACGACGTAGCCCGAAAGATAGAGAAGCTGCACATTATGATGCATGCTGCCGGAATAGAAAAAGGAGACCGCATAGCCGTATGTGGCCGTAACTCGGCCCATTGGGCAGTGGCGTTTTTGGCCACGCTGACTTATGGAGCGGTGATAGTACCCATCCTGCATGAATTCAACGGCGAACAGATTCACAATATCGTGAATCATTCGGAAAGCCGACTGTTGTTTGTGGGTGACTACGTGGTAAACATGATAGACGAGAAGCAGATGCCTAGTTTGGAGGGAATCTTCAACCTGCCTGACTTCTCGCTTTACGTTTCTCACAACGAAGAACTGACGGACGCACGCGAACGACTGAACGAGCTGTTCGGGCGGAAGTACCCGAACGCCTTCCGCAGGGATGATGTACATTGGTATATGGGTGATTCCGAGGAGCTATGCATGATTAACTACACGTCGGGAACGACAGGATTCTCGAAGGGAGTGATGCTGCCCTATCGTGCATTGTGGGGAAACGTGGATTTCTGCCAGAAGCAACTGGGTATCCACATGCCTAAGTTCAGCAATACGCTGAGCATTCTGCCAATGGCACATATGTACGGCATGGCTATCGAGTTCCTATTCCCTTTCTGTTCGGGATATCACCTGCACTTCCTGACACGCCTGCCCTCGCCTGCCGTCATTGCTGAGGCCTTCAAAGAAGTGTGTCCCGACGTAGTGGTTGCCGTACCGCTGATTATTGAGAAGATTATCCGCAAGCGTGTATTCCCAAAAATCCAGAACAACGCTATGAAACTGCTGTTGCAGATGCCCGTCGTCCAGAAAAAGGTGAAGGAACGCATCTGTCAGGAAGTGTATAAGGCCTTTGGCGGGCGAGCTTACGAAGTCATCGTGGGCGGTGCTCCGTTGAATCAGGAGATTGAGCAGTTTATGAAGAGCATCGATTTCCCGTTGACCGTTGGCTATGGCACGACTGAGTGTGCACCGCTTATTTCATATAGCGACTACCACGACTTCGTGCCGGCTTCGTGTGGCACTCCCCTGCCCTGCATGGAAGTAAAAATTCTGAGCAGCGATCCACAGAACGTTGCGGGCGAGATAGTGACACGCGGTACCAATCTGATGTTGGGCTACTACAAAAACGAGGAAGTCACGAAGACGGCTATCGACGAAGACGGCTGGTATCACACCGGTGACCTGGCTACGATGTCGGCAGACGGACACATCTTCATCCGCGGACGTCTGAAGAACATGCTGCTGGGTGCCAACGGACAGAACGTCTATCCGGAAGAGATTGAGGACAAACTGAACTCGATGGCAATGGTCAGCGAATGTATCATCGTGCAGCGTGGTGACAAACTGGTGGCATTGGTCTATCCCGACATGGAGGAGGCCAAGGCGATGGAATTCACCGAAGAAGACCTGCTGAATGTGATGGAGCAGAATCGTCAGGAACTGAACAACCAGCTTCCTGTATACAGCAAAATTTCGGCCTTTGAACTGCAGAAGCAGGAATTTATGAAGACCCCGAAAAAGAGTATTAAACGTTATTTATATAAATAAGGTATTATGGAAACATACCCAAGTTTTAACAAACTGATAGAGCAGAGCATCATCAATAACTGGGACCTAGACGCTCTGACTGACTACAAGGGTGCAACACTACAGTTCCACGACGTAGCCAGGAAAATAGAGAAACTGCATATCCTGTTTGAGAACTGCGGTGTAGAGAAGGGCGACAAGATAGCCCTCTGCGGACGTAACAGCAGCCAGTGGGCAGTAGCATTTATTGCTACGCTGACCTACGGAGCCGTGGCCGTACCCATCTTACATGAGTTTATGGCCGAGCAGATTCACAATATCGTGAACCATTCCGATGCCAAGCTGCTATTCGTGGGTGACCACGTAGCGACGCAGATAGACCCCATGCAGATGCCCAATCTGGAAGGTATCATCAACAATCCTGACTACTCGCTGATGGTGTCGCGAACAGACAAGTTAACCTATGCCCGCGAGCACTTGAACGAGCTGTACGGAAAGAAATTTCCCAAGTATTTCCGTAAGGAGCACGTACATTATTATATTGAAGAAAACGGCGACGAACTAGCACTCATCAACTACACCTCGGGAACGACGGGCTTCTCGAAGGGCGTCATGATTCCCTATCGTGCACTGTGGTCGAACTACGACTTTGCCGACCACGTGCTGGGAAAGATTATCGGTCGCAGCGACCGCATCATCTCCATCTTGCCAATGGCTCACATGTATGGTATGGCCTTCGAATTCATCTTCGAATTCATCCACGGCTGTCACGTCTACTATCTGAACCGCATCCCGTCACCGGCTATCATCGCTCAGGCTTTTGCCGACATCAAACCGAAGATCATCATTGCAGTTCCACTGGTAATAGAAAAAATCATTCGCAAAAAGGTATTCCCCAAGATACAAAACAACCGCATGCGTCTGTTGCTGGCCATGCCAGTCATCTCAAAGAAGGTTCGCGAAACTATCTGCAAAGAAGTTGTCAAGGCCTTTGGTGGCGAACTATATGAAGTCATCATTGGTGGTGCAGCATTCAATCAGGAGGTGGAGGCATTCTTGAAGCGCATAGAATTCCCCTATACCGTTGGCTATGGTGCTACTGAGTGTGCACCCATCATCTGCTACCGCGACTGGCATACGTTTGTGCAGGGCTCATGCGGACAGGAGGCTTACCATATGAAGGTGAAGATCAATTCTACCAACCCTGCAGAGATTCCAGGCGAGATTCTGGCCAAAGGTCCGAACGTGATGTTGGGATACTACAAGAACGAAGAGGCTACGCGTGAGACGTTGGACAAGGATGGCTGGTATCACACCGGCGACCTGGGCACGATGGACTACGATGGTAACGTCTTTATCAATGGTCGAAGCAAGAACATGCTACTCGGCCCCAGCGGACAAAATATTTATCCAGAAGAAATCGAGGACAAACTGAACTCGATGACAATGGTAGTCGAGAGCATCGTCGTTCAGCGCGACAACAAACTCGTCGGATTGGTTTATCCCGACTACGACGAGGCCCAAAACATGCGATTCAACGATGACGACATCCGTAACATTATGGAGCAGAACCGCAACCAGTTGAACGAAATGCTGCCGGCATACGAAAAGATTACGGAGATTGAAATTCGCAAGACGGAGTTCGAAAAAACACCGAAACGCAGCATCAAACGATATTTGTACACTTAAATTCATAAGAAGGCGAGGATTTTTCCTCGCTTTTTTTTGTGGAATGAAAAAAAAGCATTACTTTTGCAACGCCGTTGGAGAATTCCCCCATTGTAAGTAGGGGTACCGGCGGCAAGATAAATTGCATAGAAATATGAAAGTAATGAAATTCGGCGGAACGTCCGTAGGTTCCGTGAAAAGCATTTTGAGCTTAAAAGAGATTGTGGAGGCAGAAGCCGGACGGGGGCCTGTCGTAGTAGTAGTTAGCGCCCTGAACGGCATCACCGACAAACTGATTGCAACATCAGAGTTGGCGAAGAATGGTGACAGCCACTATCGCGAGGAGTTTGAAGCGATGGTGACGCGCCACCACCAGATGATTGACGCCATCATCCAGGACGACAAAAAGCGCATTGACTTATTCAACAACGTAGATCAGCTCTTCGACCAGTTGCGGAGCATCTACTATGGTGTGTTCTTGATTCACGACCTGAGCGAAAAGACGCAGGACACCATTATCTCGTATGGTGAGCGTCTGTCGTCACACATCGTGGCCGCAATGATTAAGAACGGTATGCGCATGAACAGCCGCGACTTCATCCGCACGGAAACCAAGGAAGGCAAGCACGTGCTCGACACCGAACTGACCAACAAACTGGTGAAGGAAGCTTTTGCGACTTTCCAAAACAACAATACCAACGCCAGCAAGACGGTTGCCGTGGTACCTGGCTTCATTGCTCGCGACCGCGATAGCCACGAGACGACGAACCTTGGCCGTGGTGGTAGCGACTATACTGCAGCCATCATCGCAGCAGCTCTCGATGCCGAAATCTTGGAGATTTGGACGGATGTGGATGGTTTCATGACTGCCGACCCGAAGGTCATCAAGAGTGCATACACCATCAATGAACTCTCGTACGTAGAGGCTATGGAGCTCTGTAACTTCGGTGCCAAGGTCATCTATCCTCCAACGATTTATCCCGTCTGCGTGAAGAATATACCTATCAAGGTCAAGAATACATTCAACCCTGAACACCCGGGAACACTCATCAAGGCCACGATTGACAACGACCAAAAGCCCATCAAGGGTATCTCGTCTATTAAAGGTACTTCGCTGATTACCGTCACGGGTCTGTCAATGGTGGGTGTCATCGGTGTCAACCGTCGAATATTCACAACACTCGCTAATAAAGGCATCAGCGTCTTTATGGTATCGCAGGCTTCTTCTGAGAACTCTACCTCTATCGGTGTGCGCGACGAGGATGCCGAGGCTGCAGCAGAAGTGCTGAACGCAGAGTTCGCCAAGGAGATTGAGACGGGCGCTATGTTCCCCATGCAGGTGGAGAGCGGACTCGCCACCATCGCTATCGTGGGTGAGAATATGAAACAGACACCAGGTATTGCTGGTAAACTGTTTGGTACGCTCGGACGCTCTGGTATCTCTGTCATTGCCTGTGCCCAAGGTGCTTCTGAGACCAACATCTCGTTCGTGGTCGACGGCAAATTCCTGCGCAAGTCGCTCAACGTGCTGCACGACTCGTTCTTCCTGTCAGAATACAAGGTGCTCAATATCTTCATCTGCGGTATCGGTACCGTGGGTGGCATGTTGCTCGAACAGATTCGTACCCAGCAGCAGTTCCTCATGCAGTCACGTCGTCTGAAACTCAACGTGGTCGGCATTTCGGATGTCGATAATTTCGTGCTCGATCGTGATGGCATCGACCTCGACAACTATGAGAAGATTCTGCGTGCAGGTTTCAAGGCCGATACCGACCACATGCGCGAGGAAATCATCAAGATGAACATCTTCAATTCTGTTTTCGTCGACTGTACAGCCAGCAAGCAGATTGCTACCCTCTACCAAACATTCCTGGAGCACAACATATCAGTCGTTGCTGCCAACAAGATTGCTGCATCAAGCGACTACGACAGCTACGTGAAGCTGCGCCAGACGGCCCGCGACCGCGGAGTGTGGTTCCGTTATGAGACCAACGTAGGTGCTGGTCTGCCGATTATCGGTACCATCAACGACCTGTGTAACTCGGGTGATAAGATCCTGAAAATTGAGGCTATCCTCTCTGGTACGCTGAACTTCATCTTCAACGAAATTGCTGCCGACGTGCCGTTCTCTGAGACGGTGAAACGTGCTAAGGAACAGCGTTACAGCGAGCCTGACCCACGCATCGACCTCAGCGGTACAGATGTCATCCGCAAACTGGTCATCCTGACCCGTGAGGCTGGTTATAAAGTGGAACAGGACGACGTAGAGAAGCATCTCTTCGTGCCCGACAGCTACTTCGAGGGCTCTATCGATGACTTCTGGAAGCGTCTGCCCGAACTCGATGCCGACTTCGAGGCTCGTCGTAAGGTATTGGAGGCAGAAAACAAGCGTTGGCGCTTCGTGGCTACGATGGAAGCCGACGAGAACGACCCATCGAACTTCAAGACCAGCGTAGCATTGAAGGAAGTTCCCTACGGTCATCCGTTCTACGGCCTTGAGGGCTCAAACAACATCGTGCTGTTGACCACCGAGCGCTATAAGGAGTACCCAATGCTGATTCAGGGTTACGGTGCCGGTGCTGCCGTCACAGCTGCAGGTGTCTTCGCAAACATCATGTCAATCGCTAATATTTAATTTAGCAAGGACTACAGGACTAAAGGACTTGGCTGCACATCATATTGCAGAATCATAAAGTCCTTAAGTCCTGTAGTCCCTGCAAAAAATAATCTCAATGAAGCATATCATTATTTTAGGTGACGGTATGGCCGACCTGCCAATCGAGCGGCTCGGTGGGAAGACCCTGCTGCAATATGCCCATAAGCCCATGATGGACCAGCTGGCGCATGAAGGTCGCTGTGGTCGCTTGGTGACTGTTCCTGAAGGGTTTCCCCCAGGCTCAGAGGTTGCCAATACAGCTATCCTTGGCTATGACTTGAATAAGGTATACGAAGGTCGCGGACCTTTGGAGGCGGCCTCTATCGGCTATGAGATGGCTGATGACGACTTCGCCATCCGCTGTAACATCATCACGCTGGGGGACGGCAAAATTATCACTCACAATGGTGGTAATCTGGAGACCGACGATGCCCGCGTGCTCATCGACTATCTAAACGAACACCTCGCCAAACCCATCAACGAGCGCGAGGACTGCGAACGTGTTAAGTTCATCACAGGCATTCAGTATCGCCACCTGCTGGTCATCAAGGGCGGCAACAAACACATCGTCTGTGCCCCACCCCACGACCATCCCAACGAACCCTGGCGCTCATTGCTGGTGAAACCAGATAGTGTGGTCAGCGATTCCGTCGCTGACACCCGCCGTCTGTCTCCCCAACAAACCGCCGACCTCATCAACGAGATGATTCTGAAATCGCAAGAACTGCTAGCTCAACATCCTTTTAACATCGAACGTGCTAAGAAGGGTGAACGCCAGGCTAACAGCATCTGGCCTTGGAGCGGCGGCTATCGTCCGTCGATGGAGACGCTCATGGAGCAGTACCCGCAGATTAAGAGCGGTACGGTTATCTCTGCCGTCGACCTGATTCAGGGCATTGGCAAATACGCTGGTCTGCGTATCGTCAAGGTTCCTGGCGCTACAGGACTGGCCGACACGAACTACGAAGGCAAGGCTCAGGCCGCCATCGAAGCATTGGAACATGACGACTTCGTGTTTGTACACGTGGAAGCCAGCGACGAAGCAGGCCATGATGGCGATTTAGAGCTGAAACTGAAGACTATCGAGTATCTCGACCAACGACTCATCGCACCTATATATAATAAGGTTAAGGACAAAGATGTCTGCATCGCCGTATTGCCCGACCATCTGACGCCCGTCGAACAACGCATCCATGTGGGTCAGCCCGTGCCATTTCTTATTTGGCACAAAGGGATTACGCCCGACAGCGTCCAGCAGTACGACGAGGTTTCTTGCGTCAGCGGTGCCTACGGCCTGTTAAAACTCGATGAATTTATGAAAACATTTATGAACTTATGAAATACTACAGCACAAACGGAAATGCGCCGATTGCTGATTTGCAAAAGGCGGTAGTGAAGGGACTGGCAGAGGACCGCGGTCTATATATGCCCGAAGAGATTTATACGTTGCCGAAGGCATTCATCAACGATATGCCCGGCATGAAGTTCCAAGACATCGCCTACAACGTAGCACAGAACTTCTTTGGCGACGATGTGGACGGCGACGCCTTGCAGGATATCGTCTACGACACGCTGTCGTTCGACTGTCCGGTGGTAAAAGTCACAGAAAATATCTATGCGCTGGAGCTGTTCCACGGCCCGACGTTGGCATTCAAGGACGTCGGTGCACGCTTCATGGCGCGTTTACTGGGGTATTTCTTGCGCATGGGTAGTCGCGGGGAAACCGCAACCAACGGGACCGTGAACGTCCTCGTAGCTACCAGTGGCGACACGGGAAGTGCGGTGGCAAACGGTTTCCTCGGCGTTGAGGGCATCCGTGTTTACGTCTTATATCCCAAGGGCAAGGTAAGTCCCATCCAGGAGTGCCAGTTCACAACGTTGGGTAAAAATATCACGGCTATCGAGGTCGACGGCGTCTTCGACGACTGTCAGGCACTGGTGAAGTCGGCATTTATGGACGAGGAACTGAACAAGCACATGAAGCTGACGTCAGCCAACTCCATCAACGTAGCCCGTTTCCTCCCACAGGCGTTCTATTATTTTAATGCGTATGCGCGCATGAAGGCGCTTGGTCTAGTCGACGAGCTCGTAATGTGCGTACCCAGTGGCAACTTTGGTAACATCTGCTCGGCGCTGTTCGGCCACGAGATGGGACTGCCCATCAAGCGTTTCATTGCCGCCAACAATGCCAACGACGTCTTCTACAACTATCTGCAAACTGGCAAGTACGAGCCCAAGGCTTCAGTACAGACACTCGCTAACGCGATGGACGTCGGCGACCCCTCGAACTTCGCACGCATCCTGAACCTCTATTCCAAGAACAATGCGCTGACTCCCGAGGCTACGCACCATCGTATCACCAACCTCATTAGCGGTGCTACGTATAGCGATGAACAGATTAAGGAGACCATGCGGAAATGCTATAGCGAAACTGACTATGTGCTTGATCCTCATGGCGCTTGCGGATTCCGCGCTTTACAAGAGAACTTGAAGCCAGGCGAGATTGGCGTATTCTGCGAGACGGCTCATCCTGCTAAGTTCAAGGAGAAGGTGGACGACATTCTGGGCATCGACATCGAGATTCCCGCCCGTCTGCGTGCATTTATGGAAGGCGAGAAGCAGAGCGTGGAACTGTCAAAGGACTTCGCTGATTTCAAGGCCTACCTGATGAATCAGTAATAAATAGTCCAACCCATCCCATCGGTGTCAAAAGAAAAACAAGTGGCTGCAAACGTTAACGTAATAAATTACGTAAAAATGATACGTTATTCGGAAAATATTCACTATCTTTGCACTGAAATAAAACAAACTATTTATAAAATATAACGAATTATGTTGAAACCGTTAAACAAAAAGTTCGCTCCGAAGAGCGTGATGCCCGAGAAGGTCATTCAGTTTGGTGAGGGTAATTTCCTCCGTGCATTCGTTGATTGGATTATCTGGAACATGGACCAGAAAACCAATTTCAATGGTAGTGTTGTCGTCGTGCAGCCCATCGACCGCGGTATGGTTGACTGGCTCAACGGTCAGGACTGTCTGTATCACGTCAATCTGCAGGGTCGCGAGAACGGCAAGCCCGTAAACACCCTGGAGCGTATCGACGTTATCAGCCGTGCGCTGAACCCCTACTCTCAGAACGACGCCTTCATGGCTCTGGCAGACCAGCCCGAGATTCGTTTCGTGATTTCTAACACCACTGAGGCTGGTATCGCTTTCGATCCCGCTTGTAAGCTGGAGGACAAGCCCGCTTCAAGCTATCCTGGCAAACTGGTACAGTTGCTGTATCGTCGCTACCAGACGTTCAATGGCGATCCCACGAAGGGTCTTATCATTTTCCCCTGCGAGCTCATCTTCCTGAACGGCCACGTGCTGAAGGATTGCATCAATAAGTACATCGAACTGTGGAAGTTGCCCGCAGACTTCAAGAAGTGGTTCGACGAGTGCTGCGGCGTTTACGCTACCCTCGTTGACCGTATCGTGCCAGGCTTCCCCCGCAAGGAGATTGCTGAGATTCAGGAGAAGGTCGGTTATCGCGACAACCTCGTCGTACAGGCCGAGAACTTCCACCTCTGGGTCATCGAGGCTCCAAAGGAGGTTGCTCAGGAGTTCCCTGCAGACAAGGCTGGTTTGCACGTGCTGTTCGTTCCCTCAGAGGAGCCCTACCACAAGCGTAAGGTCACCCTGCTGAATGGCCCGCACACCGTACTCTCGCCTGTTGCATTCTTGAGCGGTGTCAACATCGTTCGTGACGCCTGCAACCACGAGGTCATTTCTAAGTACATCCACAAGGTACAGTTTGAGGAGCTGATGCAGACCCTCGACCTGCCAATGGAGGAACTGGAGAAGTTTGCTGGCGACGTGCTCGAGCGTTTCGACAACCCGTTCGTAGACCATCAGGTAACCAGCATCATGCTGAACTCATTCCCCAAGTTCCAGGCTCGCGACCTGCCCGGCGTGAAAACTTACTTGGAGCGCAAGGGCGAGCTGCCTAAGGGTCTGGTATTCGGTCTGGCTGCTATCATTACATATTATAAAGGTGGCAAGCGTGCCGACGGTGTGGAGATTATCCCCAACGACGACGAGAAGATCATGGGTCTGCTGAAGGAGCTGTGGGCTACTGGCGACACGCAGAAGGTGGCTGACGGTGTACTCGGTGCTGAGTTCATCTGGCAGGAGGACCTCAACAAAGTTGCCGGCCTGAACGCAATGGTGAAGCTGTTCCTCGACCTGATTCAGGAGAAGGGCATGCTGGAAGCCGTAAAGACTATTCTGTAATTGAGCGAATCGATTGAAATAAAAGGGGCGAGAGTCAATAATCTGAAGAATATTGACGTCACCATTCCCCGCAACAAATTGGTGGTGATTGCCGGAGTCAGTGGCTCCGGCAAATCATCTTTGGCCTTCGACACACTGTATGCCGAGGGCCAGAGACGTTATGTGGAGAGCCTGTCGGCATATGCACGCCAGTTCTTAGGTCGTATGAACAAGCCCGAATGCGACTACATTCGCGGCATACCGCCCGCCATCGCTATCGAGCAAAAGGTCATCTCGCGCAATCCGCGAAGCACTGTTGGCACGACGACGGAAATCTACGAGTATCTGCGCCTGCTCTATGCCCGCATCGGACGGACCTATTCGCCCATTAGCGGACAGGAGGTGAAGAAGCACTCCACCGAGGATATTGTCCGACAGGTGCAGCAGTTCCAGCCTGGCACGAAGTTCATCATCCTGGCACCCATCATTCCCGTTGAGGGTCGCACGCTGGAACGCCAACTGCAGATGTACGTCCAGAATGGCTACGCCCGCATGTCCGTTAGCGGCAACATCGTCCGCATTGACGACTGGCTGGAGGAACACGCCGCCACCGCCTCGTCGTCATCCAGTGTGTCTAGTAGTGTGCCGGGCGGTTCGGCCGACGGGATGTACCTCGTCATCGACCGCCTCTCCGTCGACAACTCCAAAGACTCCGTCTCGCGTCTTGTCGACTCCGCCGAGACGGCCTTCTACGAGGGTCACGGCGAACTGCGCCTAATGGTTTCCCCCTCTGGTCTGACCTACGACTTCTCCCAGCGTTTCGAGGCTGACGGCATGACGTTCGAGGAGCCCAACGACCAGATGTTCTCCTTCAATTCGCCTGCTGGTGCCTGCCCTGAGTGTCAGGGTTTCGGCAAGATTATCGGCATCGACGAACACCTCGTCATTCCCAATACCACACTGTCGGTCTACGACGGTTGTGTGCAGCCTTGGCACGGCGATAAGATGAAGATGTGGCAGGAAGAATTCTGCCGTCGTGCTGCCCAAGACGATTTTCCCATCTTCGAACCGTACTATAACCTGACGCAGCAACAGAAGGATATGCTTTGGCACGGACTGCCCAGCGATAAGACCCGCGACAAGTACGACCGCGTATCCATCGATAATTTCTTCCAGATGCTGCAGGAGAATCAGTATAAGATTCAGTATCGTGTCATGTTGGCGCGTTATCGTGGAAAGACGACGTGTCACAAATGTCACGGCACACGACTGAAGCCCGAGGCAGAATACGTCAAGATCGGTGGTCGCAGCATTACCGACCTCGTACAACTGCCTGTCGTACGTCTGAAGCAGTGGTTCGACCAGCTGGAACTGACGCCACAGGAACAGGAAATTGGCCGTCGCTTGCTGACGGAAATCAATTCGCGCCTGCAATTCCTGCTCGACGTCGGACTGGGCTATCTGACGCTCAACCGCATGTCGAATTCGCTATCTGGTGGTGAGAGTCAGCGCATCAATCTGACGACGTCCCTAGGCTCTTCGCTCGTAGGTTCGCTTTACATCCTCGACGAGCCCAGCATCGGACTGCACTCACGCGACACCGACCGACTCATCAAGGTACTTAAGGAGTTGCGCGACCTCGGCAATACCGTCGTCATCGTCGAACACGACGAGGAAATCATGCGTGCTGCCGACTACCTCATCGACGTCGGTCCTGATGCCGGCCGCCTCGGTGGTGAAATCGTCTATGCCGGCCCGTTGACTGTGTCCGACGGTTCGGCCGTCGGGAAAAGCTACACCCTCCGCTATCTCTCGCATACCGACGAAATCCCCGTCCCCGCCAGCCGTCGCCCCTGGAACCAGCGCATCACCATCAAGGGTGCCCGCATGAACAATCTGAAGGGTATCGACGTCGACTTCCCGCTGAACATCATGACCGTTGTCACGGGCGTTTCCGGATCGGGCAAATCGTCGCTCGTCAAAGGCATCCTCTACCCTGCCCTCAAGCGTCGAATGGGTGACGTATGCGACGCACCAGGAGAATACATCGGTCTGGAGGGCGACTACGAGAGCATCAAACACATTGAGTTCGTCGACCAGAATCCCATCGGCAAATCCACCCGTTCCAACCCTGCCACTTACGTCAAAGCCTACGACACCATCCGCGACCTCTTTGCCGACCAGCCGCTGGCCAAGCAGATGGGTTTCACGCCACAGTATTTCTCATTCAATGCCGACGGTGGACGTTGCGACGAGTGTAAGGGCGCTGGTGTCATCACCGTCGAGATGCAGTTTATGGCCGACCTCGTCCTCGAGTGTGAAGCCTGTCACGGTCACCGTTTCAAGCATGACATCCTCGACGTCCGCTACAAGGACAAGAATATCTACGACGTGCTCAATATGACCATCAGCGAGGCCATTGAGTTCTTCGACGGGTGTAAGTCTATCGTCTCGCGCCTGAAGCCGCTCGAAGAAGTCGGCCTCGGATACATCAAGCTCGGTCAGAACTCCTCTACGCTCTCCGGTGGTGAGAACCAACGTGTCAAACTGGCCTACTTCATTGGACAGGAGAAACAAGAGCCTACCCTCTTCATCTTCGACGAGCCGACGACGGGTCTTCACTTCCACGACATCCAGCGCCTGCTGCACGCCTTCGACGCCCTCATAGAACGTGGCCATAGCATCCTCATCATCGAGCACAATATGGAAATCATCAAATGTGCCGACCATATCATCGACATCGGTCCTGATGGTGGCGACCGCGGAGGTCAGCTAGTGGCCTGCGGCACGCCCGAACAGATAGCCGCCTGCGAGGAAAGTATCACAGGAAAATATCTGAAAGAGAAACTGAACGGGTAAAAATACGGCAACCTGCGAAACTTTCACGAAAAATATTTTGCAGTTACAGAAAAAAGTATTACCTTTGCACTCGCTTTCGGAAAACGTACGGTCTCAAGGCCTGCAAATACGAAGCAGAGAGTTCTTTGAAAGGCTGCCGATATGGCTCAGTTGGTAGAGCAACGCATTCGTAATGCGTGGGTCGCCGGTTCGAGTCCGGCTATCGGCTCACTTTCCATAAGGAGTCAGTCATCTTCCCACAAGGTACTGACTCTTTTTTCATGACGTTTTGTCGTGTCCGGCGGAATTAGCTCAGTTGGTAGAGCATTGGCTTCCCAAGCCGAGGGTCGCGGGTTCGAGTCCCGTATTCCGCTCAAAAAACATCCATTCATTCACGACGAAACTGAAAAATAAAAGGAAAAGTGAAAAAAGTCGCTCAAAAATTTGCAGGGTTCAAATAAATGTAGTACCTTTGCACCCGCAATCAAGGAGATAACCCCACGGTTGAAGCTTAAAACCTCCTTTTGGAAGGATGGGTGAGTGGCTGAAACCAGCAGTTTGCTAAACTGCCGTACGGGTTCCCGTACCGGGGGTTCGAATCCCCCTCCTTCCGCACCG
>ONKX01000076.1 GCA_900318555.1 uncultured Prevotellaceae bacterium
CACCATCGTAGGTCTCAGCATCGACATCTCTGCCTACGCAAAGGGCCGTTACACCGTAACTGTGGAGAATAGCAATGAGTTGTTCACTGGCGAATTCGAAACTGAGACGACAGGAATTGAAGTAATATATAATAAGGTAGAAACCAAAACGGATATCTACAACCTTCAAGGTCAGCGCCTCAGTTCCCTGCAGAAAGGGTTGAATATCGTTAACGGAAAGAAAGTTTATGTAAAGTGATTTTTAGCCTTGAAAGAGAAAAAAGAAGTGATCACGGGGTTGAGACCCTAATCATTTCTGGAGATAAAAGCATGATTCTTCGCACCTTTAGGTCGAAGAATCTTGTGTTATTGAATTAAGACGGTGAGGTCCTGCGAATTCTGATTACTGAGCTAATCCCAATGCTTTCGCAACGGCATCTATTAAAATGCCAGTGCCGCTGTTGAGAGTTGCTTGCTTATGTCCTGAAGAGCTTCACGGAATTGCTTGCGTTCCGCATCTGTAAAGGCTGCTTGTTTGCCATTAACCGTATTGCCATTCACTTTCTGCATAAGCCATCCGCGTGACTTGCCAAAATATTTCTTTGCAATATAGCTGAACGAAATAGCTTCTGGTACTTCGCCCAATTTTGCACGAGCAACCATCTCGGCACCTTCTGCTAATGCCTTGTCTAAGCCGTCAATTAGCTGGTTTACACCAACCTCCATTTCGTCTGCCGTCAATTTGCAGGCCGGATCCCTTTTTTCAGTTACGGCTTCAAAATATGCCCTGACCTTTTGGTCTTTAATATTGTTTACAGGATTTTCCATATCTTCTTATTTTTTTTAAATCTATCCTAATGAGGGAATTGTCTTTTTTACCTTAATAATTCTTCTATTGTATCTATGAGTTTCTGAAGCTCTATCATTCTGTCGAGTAGCTTGTCAATGAGTGCCTGTCTTCATTCTTCAGGCATTCGTTTGTCTTTCATTAACTCTGACAATGTTAATTTTGTGTATTCTAAACACCTACGGTAGAATTCAAGTCCTTCTTGTAGTTCCATTTGCTCTGATTGCATTCATGTTTGTTATTTGCGTGCAAAGATAATAAACTTTTGTTTAATGAACAAGGGTATACGAGAAATTCTTTCTGATTAAACAAAAGTTTAACGTTTATTTGAAATTGAGGCGAAAAATCAAAAATCGTCGTAGGGTTGGAAGACGAGGCGTTTGCGGAAGGGGTTGATGATCATTACGCCATGCATCAGCAACGGGGCGCCTATGTGGGAATCGCCTTGTACGGTGATGCAATGTACCTCGCGGAGTTCGAAACGGCCCCATTTCAGTCGGTCAAGGTTCAGCAGCGTTATTGTGTCTTCGCGCTCAACGCCGAAGTGTCCGACGACGTGACTGCCGTATTTCGTACCCTCAATCTGCTCAGTAACAAGTGGGTTCGTTGTTGCCATCCGTTCAAGGCTCTCGGCATTGATGGCATAGACCATCGGACTGCCTGTGTCGAACAGCACGCGTTCTTCCGAACCTTCGAAGGGGCTTACTGTGACGTAGGGCACGTGCCATTTCGGCTTGTATTTCAGCACTTCGCCCTCGGCTTTCTTGTAGAGCGACTTGCGGTCGGTGAGTGTCATGGTCTGCTCGCGGGTGTCGATCCTTGCGGCAATGCCTTTGTGGAATAGGGCGAAACCAATGATGCCGTCTTCGCCTTTGCGCACAATGGTTCGCTTCATTTGCTGTACCTTAAATCCTGTGATGGTGAGCCCGCCCAGCGTGAATGGTGGCAGTTCCACCGTTTTCACTTGCTGGCTCTGCCCTGTGGCGTCCTCCGACTTGATGAATCCCAGCGTCCTCAGTCCTTCTATGCTGACGTCGTCGTAGATGACGCCCTGGCTTGCTCCTGTGTCGAGCTTGAAGCGATACTCCTGCCCGCCAATATCCACGCGGACGAATAGCTGGTTGCGCTCAATCTCGATGGGCACCGTCACCGTGAACTTCTTCTGCGACAGCGCAAAGTCAGTGTCGTAGCGCTTTATCTGTCCAAACGCTACGCAACAGCAGGCTGCCGCCGTCAGCATCAATATCGTCAGTCGTCTCTTCATATTAAATTGAGCCCACTTTTTATGGTGGGCTCAATATGCATGATTGTTAGTCTTAATCCGTTAAATCTGTGGCCTGTATGATTACAGGTTCGGATTGATCTTGCTCCACTCAGCGATGGGAGGAACGATGTTCAGCGTAACCAGCTCGTCGCGCATCTTGCACAGGTGCTCGTAGCTCTGGTCAAGCTTAGCGTTCTCCTCGGCAGTACCCTGAGGAACCTCAAACTTGGCACCCTCGGCAGTCATGGTGGTCTTCATGGCCATCATGATGTGGTCGTACTTGTCGGTCTTTACGTAGGTTCCAACGGGGAAGCGGAAAGGCTCACCACCCATAGCGGCACGAATCATCTCAACAGAGAGGTACGAGGGGCTCTGGAATGAGCTGCGTCCGCGAAGCTCGATGATCTTTGCACCGCCCTTCGTAACGTCAACCTTCATCTGCTCCCACTCCTCAGCGGGGAACTCAGCAGTACCGATGATGTCAGTCAGTTTGCGACCGGCAATCTCTACGTGGCTTCCGAATACAGCCATCTGCTCACCGTGGCCACCATAGGTAGCGCAACCAGTGATTTGGTTCTGCATTACACCGAACTTCTTAGCCAATGCGCTCTGAAGACGGGTGGTGTCCAGACCTGCGAGGGTAGTTACCTGACCAGGCTTCAAACCAGAGTACAGCAGGGTTACCAGACCAGTGAGGTCAGCGGGGTTGAAGATAATCACTACGTGCTTTACATCGGGGCAGAATTTCTTGATATTCTGGCCCAGCTCCTCAGCAATCTTACAGTTGCCGGCGAGCAGATCCTCACGGGTCATACCAGCCTTACGGGGTGCACCACCAGAAGAAATGATGTACTTTGCGTTGCGGAAAGCCTCCTCAGCGTCGGTGGTAGCCACGATATTCACATCGTCAAAACCACTCTGGCGCATCTCCTCAGCTACACCCTCGGGAGAGAACACGTCGTACAGACAGATTTCGCTTGTCAGACCCATCATCAGGGCGGTCTGAGCCATGTTTGAACCAATCATACCGGCTGCGCCGACGATGGTCAATTTGTCGTTAGTTAAAAATGCCATAATCTTTTTCTTTGTATAATATTAGTTTCGTTTTGCAAAGTTACAAAATATTTTGTAATCTGCAAATGACTTGCCGTATTTTAAATATTATTTAAGATGATTCTCCTATCTTTGCAAAGTCGATATGGCAATTAGTGACAAAAATAGTGATTTTCTTTTGCAGTTTCATATTATTATTGTAATTTTGCAGCCGAAAATAAAAATACGTTTCATAAACCAAAGATTAATAGAGATGTTTAAGAAAATTCTGATTGGTATAGCATTGGTTGCTTTGGCCATTACGATGGGACGAACCGTGCCCGATAAGAAAGCCCACAAGGAGGCTATGATGGAGGCCGTGAGGGCTTACGTGGACGATGAGGCTATCGAGCATGGTTTGGGTGACAACATACTGACGGACCTGGGTAAGGGTATTGTCAATAAGACCATCGAAGTGGCACTGAACTCGAAGTTGGAAGTGGACAACTACTTCCTGTTCAATACGACGCACGTTGAACTGGGTGACGAGACGAAGACGCTGTCGCTGGGTGTGTTTGGTCATGTGTTTACGTTCGATAAGGAGATGTTGCGCGACGCTCTGGAGGAAGCTGCCCAGGAAAAGGTGCAGCTCAAAGAAGAGCGCAAGGCTGCCAAACTAGCTGAAAAGGAAGCCCGTAAACTGGAAAAACAGTTGAAGAAGGAACAGCGCAAGCGCGAGAAGGAAGCCCGTAAGGCCGCTAAACGAGCTGAAAAGGAGGCTAAGAAGCGTGAGAAGGAAGCCCGAAAGCGTGCTAAGGAACTGGAAAAGCAGAATAAGCAATAAAGAAAGAGTGACCCACTTAAGTGAGTCACTCTCTTTTTTGCTTGTGTGTCGACACTTGGACTCGAACCAAGGACCCCCACCATGTCAAGGTGATACTCTAACCAGCTGAGCTATGCCGACCTTTTTGCTGTGCGCCTGACAGGACTCGAACCTGCACATCGTGAAATACTAGATCCTAAGTCTAGCGCGTCTACCAATTCCGCCACAGGCGCGGAATCGACGAAGTCAATTCCCTTTTTAAGGCGCGGAATCGACGAAGTCAATTCCCTTTTTAGGGGGCTGAAGTCGATTTGCGGGTGCAAAGGTATAAAAAAAAACTGAATCACCAAAATTATTCGCTTAAAACTTTTCGTGCAGCCTCAATAATGAGGTCAATTCCCTGTGCTGTGGCTTCGTCTGTAAGTGCTGCCTTGATGTCAGGATCGATACCGAATTCCGTCTGTTGTTTCTTCGCATCGTACATGGGACAGGCCGAATAGCGTACACTCCACCCGTTAGGCAGGCTGTTGGTCATAGGCATTCCGCTGCCTCCGCCTGTATGGTCGCCCACCAGTTTTACGTTGGGCAATGTGTGCATGATTACGGCAAAGTCGTTGGCGGCGCTGAAGACGGAGCGGTTGGTAAGTACGCAGACGGGTTTGTGCCAACGGATATTGCTCGACGGTTCCAGATAGCGTGGCTCCAGTGACGAGAAGTCGTTGTGGCCTTTGCCAGTCTTGTGTTGCATGTAACTCACGAGGGTCTTCTCTTGTACGAAACGTCCTGCCAGTTTTTCTGCTATTGTCAGCTCGCCTCCGCCGTTGTTGCGGATGTCGATGATCAGTCCGCGACAGAGTGCCAAGTATGTCAGGCAGTCGTCGAGGTTACCTTCACCCACGCCTTGCAAGAACGACTCGTAACGGATATAACCGATATTGTCGTCGAGTACACGATATTTCATTCCTGCTGCAATCTTGTAGTCTGTTCCCAGATAACGGCGTTCAAGCGTATCGCTGAAATTCTGGGGATAGGCCTCGTGCCATGCCCAATAGCGTCCGTAGTCCATCGAACTGCCGAGGTTGACGTGTCCGTCACGTAATTCGGCCAGCATGTCGGTGAGCACCTCGAAGAGTTGTTCTGTCGTCATGTGATCGCTCACGCGTACCTTATATTTATTATATACGGCATTCCAGTCAAGTCCGTATTCGTGCTGTTTGTAATCGAAGAAACAGTAGTGTTCGTCTATAATCTGCCACAGGGCTTCGAAGTTGCCAGTAGGCGTATCGCTTTGCTCGTCAGTGTCGACGCAGGAAACGAATAGGGGGAGTAGGGTAACTAGATATACTAGATATTTTTTCATAGGGCATGGGAAATGATAGAGAAACGCTTGGTGATGCCAATGAGGAACCGGTGAGTATAGACATGCTGTTTGAGGTTGTTGACCTTGGCCTGTTGCATGTTGCCAAGATAACCTATGCGCAAGGTGAACTTCGAGCTGATGGCAGCGTCGATGGTCAGCATGTGTCGCCACTCGGGAGCTGAGATGAACGTGGTGGGAACGACGTTGTGGTCGTAATTCCCTAACGCGAAAATCTCATAGTACGTCTGTCCGTAGTTGGGCGAGAACATGATGCCACAAAGGGGCAGTGCCAGTTCGTAGCGAGCTGTCATTGGGCGGTTGAACAGTTGGAATCGGTAGGCAGCGACACCCGTTGGCATCACGTTGAGGTGAAAACGGGCCTGAGCGAGATTGTTACCGTTCGACGTGTTGTAGATGACTCCCGCCGAGACATTCGCGAGTCCGCCAGCCTGTAATGTCAGCTGATGGTCCAAGAGGTGCCAGTTGTAGAGCTTACCCCAGTAGAAGTTGTAGGCAGCCTCCAATTCCTGTTTCGACTTGGGACGGTCCTTGACAGACGACAGGTTTGCCTCGTGTTCTATCAGTGTTGACCAATGCTTTGCTGGTCGTTTGCGCTCGACGGTGGTGAGAAACGACACACCAAGCCCCTTGAAATGCTCTTGCGATAGGTAGGTGTCAAGAATGTTCGTGACTCCTACGCCCACCATTGTGCTACGGGTTATAACTTTCTGGCTATTAGCTGTTAGCTCTTGGCTATTAGCAGGTGTGCCAATCGTCAAAAGCAAAAGGCTAAAAGCCAACTGCCAAAAGCCAACTGCCTTTTTACGCGTCTTCATCATCGGGGAATAGGCTAAGTTGTCCTGTCAGTTCGTCAATCACTTGCTGCTGGCTTTTGCCGGCATCGGGGTCGAGGTCTTCGGATTCATCTGGATTTTCCAGATTCTCTGGATTTTCTGGAACTTCTGGGAAACGGGTGGGCTCCAACTCTTCGATGGAGGCTACCTGCCAGGTGGTCAGTCGCTTACCCTTGGCTTTATAGCCCTTGACGGCGATGAACTGTTCGACGTCGATTTCCTCTGACCCTCGGAATTCGTCGTTGCCGCCATATGTCACCAGCAGACGCGGATAGAACGTGTCTGTCAACAATATCTGTTGGGAGTTCTCGTTCTCGCCAATATAATTCTGTTTGCGTTTTGAAGCCTCCATGAGGAATCGCTTCACATAAGGATAGCCCTGATTGTCGGCATCGTAGAGCACACAGCTCCAAACCTTGTCAGCCTCGTATTTCTCCAGACGGTCGATGTTGTCCTCGAAGTGTACGTTGGCGTCGAAGCCTGCCAGATAGTAGTCGCCGTTTTTCAGAATAACGAGAATGCTGTCGCCATCATTGAATTCGCCCAGCAGTCGTCCGTGTTCGTCGTAATTCAGACGGTTGACATCTGGGTCGTACCACACCTTTCGTCCGCCCAGCGTCGAGTGGCCATGACTCTTCAGTCCGATGCGGTGCACCTGGAACTTCGTCAGCAGGTTGCCCTTCGCGGCACGCCCTTTGATAAGTACTTCTGAGAAGTCCTTATCGAAGAAGATACGTTTCAGCTTGGGTGCAGGATCGAGCGTCACCTTGATAACTTCCGCCTCACCGTTGGGGTTGGCAGTGAAGTAGATTACACGTGAACCCTCCGTGCCTGCCGTGATGTCGTATTCACGGTCGCGGGTGATGGATGGCACGTTGAAGCGCTTGATATAGTAAAAACCCTTGCGCCCGTCGCGATAGACGGCATTGTAGATGGTGCGCTGGTCGTTTTTCTTGAACACACCCAGCCAAATGATGTTTTTACCTACAAACAACTTGTCGGCTACGCGGACAACCTTGAACTTACCGTCCTTATAGAAGATGATGATGTCGTCAATATCAGAGCAGTTGCACACGAACTCGTCTTTCTTCAAGCCTGTTCCGATGAAGCCGTCCTGACGATTGATGTACAGCTTTTGGTTGGCCTCGACGACCTTTGTTGCCTCGATGGTGTCGAAGTTGCGGATTTCCGTCAGTCGCGGGTGGTCCTTGCCGTACTTGTCCTTCAGGAACTGGAACCACTGAGCCGTCACCTCTACGAGATTCGCCAGGTCGCGGTCAATCTCCTCAATCTCAGCCTTGATACGGGCCATTAGCTCGTCAGCCTTGTCCTTGTTGAACTTCAGGATGCGCTGCATCTTGATTTCCAGCAACTTCAGGATGTCGTCCTTCGTGACCTCGCGAACCATCTGCGGATAATAGGGAGTCAAGCGTTCGTCGATATGTTCACAAACGGCATCGATGGTGGGCGCCTGCTCAAATTTCTTATCCTTATAGATGCGTTCCTCGATGAAGATTTTCTCCAACGAGTAGAAGTGCAATTGTTCTAGGAGTTCGCCCTTGCGAATCTCCAATTCCTGACGAATAAGGTCCTTTGTGCGGTCTGTCGAGTGGCGCAGCACGTCGGAGATGGTAAGGAACTGCGGTTTGTTATCCTCAATGATACAACAGTTTGGCGAGATGTTGATTTCGCAGTCGGAGAAGGCATAGAGGGCGTCCAATGTCTTGTCACTCGATACACCAGGAGCTAGCTGGACTTGTATTTCGACCTTTGCTGCAGTCAGGTCCTCGACGTGGCGAGCCTTGATTTTGCCTTTGTCGATGGCTTTCAAAATGGAGTCGATGAGTGTCTCGGTGGTCTTTGAGTAGGGAATCTCGCGAATGACCAGCGTCTTTGGGTCGAGCTTCTCAATCTTTGCGCGTACCTTGATGACACCGCCACGCTGTCCGTCGTTGTATTTCGAGACGTCAATCGAGCCGCCCGTTGGGAAATCCGGATACAAGTGGAACTCCTCGTTATGCAAGTATGCAATGGCAGCGTCGCATATTTCTACGAAGTTATGGGGCAGAATCTTTGAACTCAGACCTACGGCAATGCCCTCGGCACCCTGCGCCAACAGCAACGGATACTTCACGGGCAGTGTGATGGGTTCCTTGTTACGTCCGTCGTACGACATCTGCCACTCGGTGGTTTTGGGGTTGAAGACAGTGTCCAACGCAAACTTCGATAAACGGGCCTCGATATATCGGGGTGCCGCTGCCCTGTTGCCCGTCAGGATGTTACCCCAGTTACCCTGTGTGTCAATCAACAGGTCCTTCTGTCCCATCTGCACCAGGGCGTCGCCGATGGAAGCGTCGCCGTGGGGGTGAAACTGCATGGTGTGACCTACGATGTTCGCCACCTTGTTATAGCGTCCGTCGTCCATGCGCTTCATCGAATGCAGGATACGGCGCTGCACGGGTTTCAGTCCGTCCTCAATATGAGGTACGGCACGCTCCAGAATAACGTAAGAGGCATAGTCCAGGAACCAGTTCTGGTACATGCCGCTCAAGTGGTGCACGGCAGCAGCGTCAAAACGGTTCACCGGTTTGTAGTCTGAATGCGACTCTGAGGCGTCTGAGGAACCTAATTCCTCGGCACTTTGCCCTGTCATTTCGTCCTTTATTTCGTCGTCCATAAAAATGCAATAGATTTTGATTTTCCTGCAAAATTATAAAAAAACAGCGAGAATGCCAAATTTTATGCTAAGAAATCATTTTTTTGATGCGCCGATAGAACATGCAGCCGATGGCCAGGAGTATCACTAAAGCGGTGACAACGAACGCCCAGACGTTGGTGACTCGCGAGGTAATCGTCACATCGTAGGGGTGGGGAATCAGTCGTTCACCTGAGAACCTATAGCGAACTACGTTGCCTTCTACCACGCCTTTGCCTGCATCAATCACCTTGCCAGGCATTACATAGTCTAGCATGGGTTTCATCCTGACAAGATTTTCATAATTCTCGTACTTTATTTCAAGCAGGCGTTCCCATCTGGTGCTGTCGCTAAACAGCGGGGTATAGGCGTCAGACTGATAGAAGTCCTTGAGGATGTTGCTGACCTGGCTGATGTTGCCGAACAGATTAAGGTCACGCACGGCGGGCGACATGATGACAGAATCCTTTAAGGCCCAGAACTGTTCCTCGCTGACAGGTGGATTCTTGACTTCATCATAATTTTTCCAGACATGAGCATAAATATTGGACATGGTGCAGGCACAGAACCACTGACTGATTTTTGCCTCGATATCGTCCAACATCTCTTTCTGCTCTGCACCAGTAAGGCCTGCAGCAAGGTTGGGCTCACCTGTGAACCAATAAGATGCGGTATCGGCACTGACAAAACGGTCTAAGGGAACAGGGAATATCTGGTTGAGATCCGTGCTAGCTAGTGTCTCCTTATAGGTGTAATCGGTATAGAACCACTTGAAGTGCTTGTCGAGCGATGCTGTGGCCTTGAATAGATGGCGGACTGCTTGGGTGAGCGAGTCGCTCATCTCGTTGACATTCTGGTACTGGCACTTGAGATGCATCAGGATCTTTTCGGGTACATTCTGGTCAGAAAAAACATTCTGCAGACTGTCCCACTGCTGCTGTGTCATAGGGCAAGCATGCTGAATAGAGTCACCCATGACCGACCAAGTGCGCTCCCAATCGGTGTTGTAGTACAAACCGTGGGTCTGAATGGTCTTATTGAGTGGAGCCATCACGTCTTCTTGGACTGGGTGGAACGACATCTCACGACTGCAACTTCCATCTTCGTTGATGATAGTGAGCATGCGCTCGTCCTGATTGCTACATGAGGACATCAGCAGCACCATGGCTGCTACGATGGTAAGGATTCTATTGGTTTTCATAAATCTTCTGTTTTAATTGTTGATAGATATGTGGTTGAGCCTTGCGCCGTTCCAAGTAGCACGTCAGGATTTCCCGGGGTGTACCTTCTGTGCAGTAGGATGTTGGCGGTGTCGGCTTACCTTGATTATATGCTGTTTCTGTTTTCAGTTCAGGAGTCTGTTGCAGCCAGAAGAACAGGCCTACCAGATAGATGGCTGCTATCGACGAGATGGTGCGGAGTGCAATAAGAATAGCCGACGGCTTTTCTTTGCGCTGTTCCATGATGTTGTCGTATTCAGCCTCGCCCATGGTCAACTCGCCCAGCATCAGGCGGATGGTCTTCCACTCTTCGGGCATGTCGTCGCCCTGTAGGGCAAGTGCCAGCAGGCGTTCTTCCTCAGGAGAGGTCTCTCCCTCCAGATATTTGTTGATGAGTTGTTGTATCTCTTTGTTCGTCATAGCTTCATTCTCCTTGTTAGTTCTGTCAATACTTTTTTTCTCGCTGTCGATAGCATCACCGCTACTGAGACTTTCGGGATGCCCGTCTGTTCAGCGATGTCTGCTGTCGAGAGTCCTTCCGTCTGTCGCATCTCGAAGAGCTGTCGTTCTCGTGGTTTCAACAGTGCCACGACTTCGCTGCGGAGAGTCTGACGTGTCTTCCTGACGCAGCATCCTTGGACTGATATCCTCAAAGTGTTGCTGTTTGGCACTCTGCCGCTTCCTATAGAGGTTGACACAGCAGTTCTTTGCCACCCTGACAGCCAGACCAGACACGTTGCGCCCGCTGTCTATCCGCTCGCAGTAGTGCCACAGCTGCACCATCGCGTCCTGTGCCACGTCTTCGGCATCGTCCTGTGATCCGAAGAAGTCCAGCGCCACTTTCAGCATCTGCGACCTTAACTCTTGGGCAATATGTTCGAATTCTGACTGTGTCATACAGCGCTTTATCGTTTCCAGATTTTTATGCCAAAAACATAGATGTGAGGACTAAGTTTGAAGGTATTGCTATTCATGTAGTTTGCGTCCAGTTCTCTACTGTCGCAGTTACGGCAAATCTTATCCTCAGGATCATACCAAAAAGAACTATAGGCAACCACAGGAATGACTTCATGCTCCTTCCAAGAGGGCTGTATGGCAAATGGTGTGGGTTTATACATAATCTCTTCTGTGCCGTCAGCCTCGTTTTTTATAGGTAGTTTTGGTAGGGCGAATGAGAGACCACACACCTCGTCGAATTGGAATTTAAATGTCAACAAACTGTCGCACTTAGAATAGAAACCGATGGTGATTCTTGGTGCGCTATTGGTATAAGCGATACCAAAATCAGACAGGATATCTTCTTCTAGCTTACCGTTGCTATACACTTGAATGACGGGAGCCATCAGGTACTTGTCTTTCTCCAGCTGTGACAAGTCCAGTGCATAGGCATAAAGCCCCTGATTATTCAGTAGTTTGATATAGTCGTCGGCTGTTGCCTTAGCTATGCTGATTTCTTGTGCCGTACTCGTCAATGCGATGAGGATAAGCAAAGTGGTGATGATTGATTTCTTCATATTTTTGTTGTCATTGATTGTTTCTACTTATATATACGCAACAACGGTCAAATTATTAAGTCAAGTTAGCATTTTTTTCAACATGACCCATACCTTGTGCGAATGACTGCCTCGTGTGGTGATGCCTGAGGTTGGGTCGGCAACAATATTTGCCAAATCGCGGGAGGCGCTGCTTCTGCCGAGATTGGTAGCCACCAGATAGTCCGTCAGTGTCATGTAACCATGTTTCTCTATGATGGCTTTGGCCTTTGCAATACGTTCCTCACGACTCATTTTGTTCTTATTGATAGTCTTTACTTCTGTCTCGGCTTTGTCGAAGGTAGCTTCGCTATTCATGTCTGCCAACAGCTCTGCATCAGGTTTGAAGTTGATACCTTTGATATAGACGTGATGGTGCTTCGATGTGTTGAAACCCAGCGACAGCGAAAACACGCCAAGTCCGTCAATCTTGATGCTATGTCCCAGAGGCATCCAACTCTTCATGGTTTGTACCAGTGCGTCGATGATGGCTCGCATGGAACCCTCGCTGAAACTGCCTGCATAGGTGTGCATGTGTTTCAGCACAGTCTCAAAGTCGTGCAGCGTATATGTCTGCATCTTGGGAAAGAGTACTTTCTTTCCGTCTGTCATCTCGTCAGGAAGTTCCTGTAATACGTATTTGGGCATTTGCTTTATTGTTTATGTCTTTATACCTTTACCTAAAATCCGCAACTATCATCCAATACACGATTAAGGGTAGATTTATGAGTCGTTAGTAGCAGCTTTCAGTAAAAAGCAACAGCACAACATCAATA
>ONKX01000098.1 GCA_900318555.1 uncultured Prevotellaceae bacterium
AACTCATACTGCTCCAGAATCTCGCGGACCTCCATCTCAACGAGCTCCAGCATCTCCTCATCCTCAACCATATCGCACTTGTTCAGGAACACCACCAGACGGGGAACGTTTACCTGACGAGCGAGCAGGACGTGCTCACGAGTCTGAGGCATAGGACCGTCAGTAGCAGCAACAACGAGGATAGCACCGTCCATCTGAGCAGCACCAGTTACCATGTTCTTCACATAGTCGGCGTGTCCCGGGCAGTCTACGTGAGCATAGTGACGCTTAGCGGTCTCATACTCAACGTGAGCGGTGTTAATAGTGATACCACGCTCCTTTTCCTCAGGAGCATTGTCGATCTGATCGAATGACTTAACCTCAGAGAGACCCTGCTTAGCCAATACGGTGGTGATAGCAGCAGTCAGAGTAGTCTTACCGTGGTCAACGTGACCAATAGTACCGATGTTCACGTGCGGTTTGGTGCGCACAAATTGTTCTTTAGCCATAGCTTTTCTATTTTATTGTTTTATAAATGAATAATCCGATTTAAATCGTCGTTTTCTCAAGAGCTGTTACTGAGATTTGAACTCAGGACCTCTTCCTTACCAAGGAAGTGCTCTACCACTGAGCTATAACAGACAGCGAGCTAGAGCGGAAAACGGGGCTCAAACCCGCGACCCCCAGCTTGGAAGGCTAGTGCTCTATCAACTGAGCTATTTCCGCAACACTGATTCCTCTTCAGGAAGTGGGTGGTGATGGATTCGAACCACCGAAGTCGAAAGACAACAGATTTACAGTCTGCCCCATTTGGCCGCTCTGGAAACCACCCTCAATGTTTTGCTCTTTCTCAGTCTTGGGCTTTGCCCTGTCAGAGCCTCTTGTCGGATTCGAACCAACGACCCCGAGATTACAAATCACGTGCTCTGGCCAACTGAGCTAAAGAGGCTTACTCTAAGCATCCGCTAACCGATTTGGAGTCTTTTATATCGGAAAGCGGATGCAAAGGTACTACTTATTTTTGAATTACCAAAACTTTTCGTGCTTTTTTTTAATGATTTCTCAATTTTTCCTTGAATTTCTGCAGTTGAACGCGCATAGAGTCCACACAAAGGTCACAACTTTCCTCAAAAGTGTCACTTGTTTTCTCCGTAAAGAGCGTCGTGCCCGGCACCGTTACCGTCAGGCTGACCTGCTTGTTTTGCGCAGTAGCCGGCTTGACAACCTTGCACTGCACTTCTACCTTCTGAACATCTTCAAATGTTTTTTCCAACTTGGCGACCTTCTTTTCGATGAACGCCTCTAACTTCTCAGTAGCGTCGAAATGAATCGACTGAATCTTGATTTCCATAATTACCTCCTGTTTTAATTTAGGGTAAATAATAAGGGTTAGGCCCGTGGATGGGCATTCTCATATGCTTTCTTAAGCTGCTCAAACGTGGTATGCGTATATATTTCCGTCGTTGCCACGCTTTCGTGCCCAAGCAATTTCTGTACATTCTCAAGTCCGGCACCGTTGTTCAGCATAGCCGTTGCAAACGAATGGCGGAGCACGTGGGGCGACCGTTTCTTCTGCGTCGTCACCAGCGACAGGCAGTTGTGGACTATCTTTTCCACCTGGAATCTCGATATCCGCTCGCCCTTGTCATTGCGGATGAGGGCTTTGCAGTCCGTTCTCGCCAGCTGCTGTTCGCGAAGCTCCATATATTCGGTCAGCGTCTGTTCCAATTCCTTACCAAACGGAATGATGCGCTGTTTGTTCCTCTTGCCTGTCACCTTCAGCTGGTGAGCGGCAAAGTCGATATCTTGATCGTCCAGGGCGACAAGTTCCGCCAGTCGCATACCCGTCTCATAGAATAATATAATTATGGTACGCGCGCGTAAGCCGCTATAGTCATCCCCACACATCTGCGGCAGGTCTATCAACCGGTTCATGTCGTCCTCACGCATAAAATAAGGCAGAGGCTTCTGGCGCTTCGGACCCTTCACGAGATGCGACGGGTCCCTGTCGACCATTCCTCTGCTGAGAGCAAAACGAAAAAAGGAACGCACGGCACTCAAACGGTTATTTACCGTGGATGCCATGTCGCCTTTATCCATCAGACTCTCCATCCAGTCACGGATAACGTCCGAGTCTACCGACTCCCAAGAGAGCTGACTATCTCGATTTTTGAAGTACGCCTCGAAGTCTCTTAAAGACTGCTCGTAGTTGCACACCGTTAACTCAGAACGGTTCCGCTCATAGCGCAGGTAGTTCAGAAAATCTTCTATCATCAGCATCGTTGCATCTTGTTTTCGGCAACGAAGTTACGAAAAAATCTTCAAACCACCAAATTTTTCAGCTACTTTTTTTACTCTTCGGTAGCGCGCAGCTTCTGTACGTAAATAGCGTGTTCCATCTTCAGGCGCTTCAGTACAGAAGGTTTATCGAATTGCTGACGTGAGCGGAGCTCCTTAACAACACCAGTCTTTTCAAACTTTCTCTTAAACTTCTTGAGGGCCTTTTCGATGTTCTCGCCTTCTTTTACGGGTACAATAATCATTTGCTTTTTTGATTTAAATTTTTTAATTGTTACTATTATTTTTTATGCCTTCGGGCACAGGTGCCACGAAAAGCGGGTGCAAAGTTACAACAATTTAACCAAACTGCCAAGTTTTTCGCTAACTTTTTCACTTTTTATGCATTACTTTTCCACTTTTGGGACGAGCTATAGGGCGAAAAATCAGCGTAAAGCGCGGTAGATGCGGAACGACATGGGCGGCAGTTGGTCGTTAATGACGCTCTGCTTCTTACCTGCCTCAACGGCAATGGTGCCGCACTGTGGGGTAATCAGTTCGGGACGCTGGATGCTGTTCTCGTCGTCCATACCCGCATGGCTCAGGGTGATGGTCTGGGCCGTGGTGACACCCGTCAGGTCCTTCAGGTTCAGACGGATGGGCTGCACCTGCTTCGACGTGTTGGCCACTTTGACGATGACCTCACCGGCATCCTTGTCGAAGGCCGCTGAGGCGAAAAGTCCATTCTGACCTTCTTGGTTAGCCACAGGTCGTTTGTCCATTGTCAGCGAGAGCACGTGGGTGCCTTTGTTAGTGGCGTACATCTGTTGCACGTAGTAGCTGACGGTCTTGAACATCTGCGTCTGGTCGTACCATATCTGGTCTGGACGCCACTGCCAGCCGTCGACGTGGGCAAAGAGCGGGGCGGGAGAAGTCATGTGGACGATGTCGGCATTGCGTTCGAAACTGGTCATCAGGGCGGCCTCCATGATGGCTGCTTCGTAGTGGTTCCACTTCTTGCCCTTGCCGTGACAGGCGTATTCGCCGGCAAACACCTTCGGTCCCTTACGGTCGTACGTATCATAGCGCAGACCGTGACTCAGGAACCACTCCTCGTCACGATAGTAATGCTCGTCCACGAGGTCGGCTTTCAAGGTCCTCATGGCCTTCCATCCGTCCTCGAAGCGATAGGTATTGTCGGGCTGGTCGTCGGGCATCGGACCACTGCTGCCTACTATCTTGATATCAGGATATCTGGCACGGATGGCGGCCACGAACGGCTTCAGACGCTCGTAGTAGAGCTCGCCCCACTGTTCGTTACCCACTCCGATATACTTCATGTTGAAAGGAGCCGGATGGCCCATGTCGGCACGCACCTTGCCCCACTTGCTGTCGGCTGGTCCGTTGGCAAACTCGATGAGGTCAAGACAGTCGTCGATATAGGGTTGCAACTCGTCCGTCTTCACGTGGGCAGACTCCTTGTTCCAGTTTTGGAACTGGCAGGCAAGACCTACGCTAATGATGGGCAGCGGCTCGGCACCGATATCCTCCGAGAGTTGGAAGAACTCAAAGAAACCCAGTCCGTACGACTGATAGTAGTCGGGGAAATAGCGGTGGTCGAAGGTGTGCTCCCAGCGGTTCTGGTTCAGCGGACGGTTCTCCACGGGCCCTACCGAATTCTTCCACTGATAGCGCGTCGCGAGGTCGGTACCCTCAACGATGCATCCGCCAGGGAAGCGGAAGATGCCCGGATGCAGGTCTTCCAAGGCTTGTGCCAGGTCGCGGCGCATGCCGTTCTCGCGGTTCTTATAAGTGTTGACGGGGAATAGCGAGATATGCTCCAGCGCCACGCTGTTCGACCCTTGCAGGAAGATGCGCAGCTTGGCCTGTTTCAGCGTCTTCGTAGAGGTCAGCGTGACGGTATATTTCTTCCACTCCGCAGAGGTGACGTCCACCTTCTGCTCGGCAAACTCCTGACGCTCGTCCATCGAACTTTCATCGATGAGCTGCACGCGGATGGTCGCCACGCCCTTTGGTACCTTCGCCCATACCGAGAAGCGGTACTGCTCGCCCTGCTTCACGCCGATGCCGAAGTAGCCCTCGTTGACCAAACCCGTGCGGCGATCGTTGTGACCTGGGTCACTCAGCACCACATAGTGCGGACAATGCTCAAACGGGCCGTCATCCTTCACGTCAACGCGTCCGAAGGCCTGCCACCCCATCAGCGACTGCGGAAATTCAAACGAGCGGTTCTTCACCAGTTCACCATACAGTCCACCATCAGCGGCATAGTTGATGTCCTCAAAGAAAATGCCATACATCGTCTTCTGGATGGGTGCACCCAACTTCTTCGTGTTCACGTCCATCACGCTTTGTGCCATTGCCATTACGGCCATGAGTGCCACGCAGGCACATGTTATCAATCGTTTCATACTACTATTATTTTAGATTTCGTCGTATCTTTTTGCAAGGACAGTGCAAGCCGAAATGCAATCGAGCTCGCTCAGATTGCTGAGGCGCAGCCTGTTCTCGCAGCCTTTTGGCTGCAAAGTTACGAAAAGTTGAGAGCAAAATAAAAGAAATTCGTTTCTTTTTTTGCCGAGACGTAGTAATTTCGCCATTTCAATGGCAAAGGTACGATAATCTTTGCAGATTCCGCAAGTTCGAGCCCACCAAACGATGGACTCGATTTTTGCTTATTTAACGGACTTGGCTACCCTTTCATCAGCCGCACCCGTCGCCGATTGGCGAAGGGACGCACGGCGAAGTGAATCCAGAGACTCTTAGCGCTTTGCTCTATCAGGAGCTCGTCGAAGTCCTCCTGCGACTCATCAGCGATGTCTAACAAAATACACGCATAGCGTATCGCCTGTTCCTTACCCAATACGTGGATATCCACCGCACAGCCCGTCAGATGGTTCGACCCAGCCACACCACCCACGGCCTTGTTCACCGCCTCTGAACGATAGCCGCTATTGATGATAATCGGATCCTCTTTGTATTCACTCCCCTCGCCATTCGGAGAGGGGTTGGGGGAGAGTCTTCCATACCGCCTATTATACTCACTGCGAAGCATCTCCAACCACCCGCAAAGTCGCTTCAAATTCTCAATATGTACGTGCGAAGGGATATTTTTATCTGCCGTCTTCGCACTTGTTTTGGTTAACTCCCCCAGCGTAAAGTGTGGCGATAAGCGAGAGCCATCAAGCTCGCTTGAATGGCCGAGCGTAGCCACACTCGACGAGGTCAAATGCTCGGAGAGATGGATGTTTTTGTTGATTTCTACGTTGTTCATTTTCTAACTACTTTAACTTCTAACTTCATTTCCAAATGTGAGGGCGTTAGGGTGTGAGGGCGTTAGCACATCAGTACCCTTTGGGCGAATTTTGCACATGATTATTTGTAAAATAAGCCATATGGCACCATTATAGGGGTCGATTCGACCCCTTTTTAACCCCTCGAATTCGAGGGGATTGCAGTAAACAGGCTAAGTGTGAATAAATAAAAGTCAACCTTTTCAGTAAAAAGCGTCAACTTTTATAGAAGAGGAAGTAAACGAAATACGTATAATACCTAACAACCTAACGCCCTAACACACTCACATTTGACTTCGTCAATTCTA
>ONKX01000078.1 GCA_900318555.1 uncultured Prevotellaceae bacterium
TACATCCACAATGGACAAGTAGTCGTGGTTAAGTGATTATTGATAAAGAATGGTAATTTCTCAAACAGAAAAGAATATGAAAAAACAATATATAAAACCCGACGTAGTAGTACTCGAGCTGAAATACAACGGCATTATCTGTACCAGTCTGTATAAATCGCTGCATAGCAATCTGACAGACGACGGGTTGGTCTTCCCTCAAAGTGACGAAGACTTAGACATTGACGTTCGTTAGCAAAAAAGCCCTGGTATCATGTTGGTGCCAGGGCTTTTTTTTGTCTATCCGTCATTTGACGCTGCAGATGGCCTATTTCGCGTAGAACTGCTCTATCAGCTTGCCCACTTTTTCGATGTCGAAGAATTCGTTGGTTTCCAGCTGATAGTCGGGCTCTATGCCTTCGTCGATGTTCTGGCCTTTCAGGTTGTTCAGACGCGCACGATGGGTGGAGTATCGATAGCCGAAACCATCGGCAGAGGGGTTGTAGAGTACGCAGCACGAACCGCCTCCCGACTTCATGCCGAGCAGGCAGATGCCGTAGTCTTTCAGCAGGGCGGGCAGCAAATTGCCACACGAGAAACTGTAAGAACTGATGAGCACTCCGATGTTCATCTTCAGCTTTACGTCCTTGTCTTTCTCGTCGAACTTGCCGTCCAGATTGCGGTCTACTTCATACGAGCTTTTCATTTTCTGGCCGGTCAGCACGTTTTCATAATACATGTCGGGCTTGTTGGCAAATATCGAAGTGATGAAAACCACGACGTCTGACGAACCGCCACCATTGGTCGATGTGTCGAGGATGAAGTTCTTGACCTCCGGGTCGTTCTGGGCCTTTTCGAGTGCGTCAACGAGAATGACCAGCCAGTCGTTAGGAAACTGGTCGATGGTGGGTTTGGGGCCTTCGCCTTTGTAGAATTTGCGCCACCCGGAATCGTCGCACATGAATGAGTCGAAATGGCAATAGGCTGTGTTGCCCACTTTCACGTATTTCACGCCCTTGCCGATCTTCTCCTCGCGCAGTGAGTCCAGCTCTCTTGCAAGCGCTCTCTTGTCGGTCCTTGCCTGCTGAATAGGCAGGTATTCAGGACAGTAGCCATAGAATTCCTCCAACTTTGCCTTTCGAATCGGTTTCAGTTTCTGCGTGAAGCTGTTGAGCGTGTCCAGCTCGTTGATTGTCGTCAGGTCCGTATAAGTGTGTCCGCCGTCGAAGAGCAGACAGCTCAGCGTGGCAGTTCCCGAGAAGAAGTCGTACATGTCCTTCGACTTCAGCAGCTCGCGTGTCATCTGACCGGCCTTGCCGTAGTCCTGCAACGACTGGTCCAGACCCTTTGCCTTCATGCTCTTCTCCAACAGCGTGCGCCCGGGATAGCCGAAAAAATTGGTGAGCGTAAAGCACAGGTTCTTGTAGCTGTACTCCACCATGTCGTCCGTACGAGTCTCCTTGAGCAGCGGCGTGATGAGAAACTCAGGGTAACCAGCATTCAGGCTGTAAGCACCATTTGGAGCCAACATGACCGTTTGTCCGTTGAAGTCTGCCATATGCATGTAGCCGTCCACGTACAGGTCGCTGATGGTTGCGAAGGGGAAATACACGTTCGTGCCGTCCTCCCTGATGTCAATGCCGTATTTGCCGTAATCCAGCGTCACGTTCACCTGCTTTGGCGAAGCCTCCAGCGACTTCCACCTGATGATGGGCAGCGCGTCGTACGTTGTATTTGGCATTCCTTGTTGCACCATCCCCATCATATTGGTAAACGCCTCGTAATTGCTGCTCGTGAAGGTGTCTTTCTCCGTGTCCACCTCAGCCGTGGCGAACGGATTTGTCAGCACATACTTGCCATTGCCGACTTTCTGCACCTGAATGGTGGTGCCGGGATATATCATCTCCTGAAAATGGCTCACGCTGATGTAGGCTATGTTTGGCATGTCGTTGTAGAAGCGCAGCGTCACCGTGCCTAACGAAGCGTTCTGCGGGTCCACCACAGGATACAGGCGTTCTACATAGTCCTTTTCCTTCTCGCCTCCACCGCCAGAACTTTCCTGATCGTCTTTGTCGCTACACGAGGTCATTGCAAGGCCGCCCACCATTATCATCAGCAGCAGCCAAAGTGTCTTGTAATGTTTCATTGTCAATACGTTTATTTTTGCTGCAAATATACACATTATTTTTGAAAAGTGCAACAAACGATGGCTCATTTATTATTTTTTCCCGATTTCTTTGGTCGTTTCGAGAAATATCTCTATCTTTGCCACGAGATTATGAATAATTATGTCAGACGATATTTGTTTCGCAAGCTGAAAGCAGAGAATTGCCTTTGGTCTTACGACTTGTCGAAGATGAAATCCATTTCCGACGAGGCACTCATCGAGCACGTAATGATGTATCTCGACATCGACGACATCGACAAGCTGTTTCCGCTCTTCGGCTACAAGAAGGTAAAGCGCGTCTGGCTCGACCGCGTAGCTCCTCAAGGAGCGATGTACCGCTGGATGAACGTTCTCTACGCGTGGTACTATTTTGGTGCCAAGCGTCCTGAGGCCTACGTGAAAAGCATTGAAACCCGTCATATGAACCGTCTAGCAGCAGCCTGACTATGGAATACCAAAAGTCCTTGGCTCCACACACAGGAAAAGTGTTTGAAGCAATTTCACGTCTAGAGTGCATCAAGCCATACACGCTTGTTGGCGGTACTGCTTTGTCGCTGCAGATTGGGAAGCGCCAAAGCGAAGACCTGGACTTCATGAAATGGTTGTCGAAAAAAGGAGAAAAGCCTGAGGTGGATTGGCCCGCCATAAAAAAGGAATTGGAGAGTATTGGCGAGATCCGAAATTACGAAATAGGTAGTTTTGACTTTGCATCATTCAATTTTGAAGGCGTTAACCTTTCTTTTTATGCCGCTCCGCGTAAAGCCATCAAGTCAATGGTTAGGATTCCGTATTTAAACAACTTATGTCTGGCAGATATGGAGTCGATTGGAGCGATGAAGATGGAAACCATGCTCCGCAGGTCTAAGTTCAGGGATTACTACGATATCTATTCGATATTGCTCGAAGGTGGCGATATCAACAAGATGATTGCAGAAGCTTTGGAACATTCCGACCACAAGTTACGCACCAAGAGCCTTCTCTTCATGCTGACAGACGGCAGACGCTTTATAAAAGACAAAGGATTCGAAGAACTCCAGCCCGTTTACGACGTCAGTTCTTCTGGCATCGAAGCGTATATCAAGAGTTTGTTAATGGCGAAATAGGTCATGACGCGGTTCATTTAACGACCACCTTCTTTCCGTTAATTATATAAATGCCCTTGCCCAAGGAAAAAGCGTCGCTTTTGTCCTTTAGCGTGGCCATTTTCTTTCCTTCGATGGTAAACACACTGATGGGCGCATTGTCACTGTTGTTCCTGATAACCACATCCTCAATGCCAGTGTCAGAACCACCGATTGGCGTAATCTTACAGGGAAGCGTAAGGACCACAGACATGGCACTAGTCTTAAGCACCAGCGTCCCCTCCTCATTCACTATCTTGGGTTGCTGACTCAGCTCAATGGTCATAGAAGTATCACCAAACTCCACCTTGATGGCACTTCCCTCTGCTCGCATCTGGATTGGCAGTAACAACATTACTAGCATCAGGATCGTTGAATATAGTTTCTTCATTGTACTGTGTTTTAAGTTAATATTCTGCCACAAAAGTAGAAATTATTTTTGTAAATTCCAAATTTTTCGATACATATTTCTGTTTTCTTTTTGTATTTACAACAAAAAAGTTGAAAATTATTTTGCGAATAAAAATTAATTCACTACTTTTGCATACGGAACATCTAAAACTATACACGACAGATAAGATGAAACTGAATGATTATCACTAACAAGATTGGTAACGAGGGACTGTTGGACAGAGAGAAGAAGTTGTTTCTTTGTTCGAAGCATGCACCGTATAGCGTGTATGAGAATGTCTTTTCGTGGGTGGATTCGTTGACTTCTGACGATTGCGTTATCTGCTTCAACTCTTCTGAACTGGAGGAGGAAGTGATGCGCGCTCTGCTGGTTAATGAGGTGCCGACAATTCTTGTGGTGATGAATCGTTTTACGGATAAATATAATGTTCAGATTGACAAGGCTCTTGACGAGCAAAGGATGCTGATCTTGGTGCTGCAGCGTGATGAACCTCGTGGCGCAGGACTAACACCGAGGTTAAGAAATGAATTCGTCTTGAAAATGGCTGATCATGTCATCTGCGGTTATGTGAACAAGAATGGCAGCATCTTTCCACTATTAGCGAGAGTAAACAATGTGGTTTATCTGGAGGAGGAGAATAAGTGGATGGCTGGAGAGCCTTCAACGCCACCAATACATCTGCGCTGGAAGGTTTGGGAAGACAAGGTATTGCTTCGGATGTTCTATGAGGACATGGGGCTTCATGCTATCAAGAAGCGTCTTAACAGGACATACTTGAATGTCAGGACCAGAATACGCGCTATTACTTTACCAGTGGATGTTTTAAAGGGTAGGGAGTTTGAGGATTTTGTGCTCGAGCTGTTTGATTTAAACGTAACCAATGCATATTCGCTGATAGAGTGGCGTGGTGATAAAACGACAGGAGAGATTAGTCCTGTCAGTAATTGTTATCCAGACTTCGTGCTTGAATATAAGGAGGGAAAATATAAGAAGATTTTCTCTGTGGAGTGCAAGTGGAGAGAGCGTATACCCAATCGTATAACGACTCCTTTGATTTCACCAGAGCAGATTGCGCGTTATCAGGAGTATTCAATAGAGATGAATCAAGATGTTTTTATCGTCTTAGGTGTTGGCGGAGAGCCTTCTATGCCAGAAAAGCTTTATGTTATTCCTATAGGCGTGTTTGCGGATGTTCAGGCAAAACCATCGTTACTGAAAAAGTATTCGAGGGATAAAGTGGATAAGTGGTTTGCTATTGAAGAGTTTGAGCAATGACTACACCTATATTATTTAAGGAATATATCTGGCTGGTGGAGACGATCCATAAGGCCGGGAAGATTACGCTGGCCGAGTTGAACGAGCGTTGGCTGGAGACGGAAATGAGCGGTGGGGTGACGATAAGCCGGACGACGTTTTACAAACACAGATGTGACGTGGAGGAGATGTTCGGCATCAACATCGAGTGCGAAAAGCGGACGAACAGCTATTACATCAGCAACGAGTGGGTGCTGTACGACAATACGGTGCAGAACTGGCTGCTGACGACGTTCAGCGTGGGCAACCTGCTGGGCAACGTGAAGGACCTGAGCATGCAGAGCCGCATCCAGCTGGAGTCGATACCTTCGGCCAACGAGCATCTGGAGCTGATGCTGGAGGCCATGAAGCGCAACCGGAAGGTGCGGATGATCTATCAGAAGTACGGGCACGCGACGCCGCAGGAATATGTGCTGTCGCCCTATTGCATCAAGCTGTACATGCGCCGGTGGTATGTGCTGGGGCGCAAGGCGGACGGTCAGTTGCGCGTATTCTCGTTCGACCGCATGGTGGCGTTGGAACTGACGAACCGGAAATTCCGGGTGGAGAAGTCGTTCGACGCACAGGCGTACTTCAGCGAGAGCTATGGCGTGATGGTGGACGAGCGGACGGAGGCGCAGCGCATCGTGCTGAGGGCTTATGGTTTCGAGCCTTTTTACCTGAGCGACCTGCCGCTGCACCACAGCCAGCGTGAGCTGCAGTCGCACACGGCCGACCCCGCCAGCCCCGATGACGAGAGCTATACCGACTTTGAACTCCGCCTGCGACCTACTGGCGACTTCAAGGCGCGATTGCTGTCGCTGGGCGAGTGGATTGAGGTGATGGAGCCTCAGTCGCTGGCCGACGAGATAGCGGAGATGCATCAACGAGCCATCGACCGCCGGACGAGGAGGAAAAACACGTCGCTTTTGTAAATAGTTCGGAAAATTTTGCGGTAAACATAAAAATTGTCCGACACTGTTCCGTGATTTGGAACAGTGTCGGCTTATCTTTGCAAACGAATTTCAAACTATCAATCAAATTTATGTTTAACACCTAAGAAGTATTCAGAAAAATGAAGATGAACGAAATCATTATCGTGGGCAGCCGATATGGAGAATTGGCCAGTGTTGTGAAACCGCTTTATGCCATGATGACTCCGGTGGCCCAGACGGAGATCAAGGAGAAACTGGGTGGCGACGTGGTGTATCTGTCGCCGACAGACAATCAGTTTGACGACGACGCAGTGGGGGTCTTCACGGTGTCACAGCAACTGCTGGGCTATGTGTGGATGTACCAGTCGTACGGACTGAAGCAGATGCTGAGAAACAGCGGCAAACGCTATGTAAAAGCACAAATTTCGAGAATGAACACCACCTTCGGCCTGCTGATGGCCACGTCCGACGGTTCGTGGACGCTGGATGCCAACGTGCAGGACAACACGATCGACGCTCCCACGTGGGCCGTCGACCTGCCTGAAGTGCTGACGAGCATGACGTCGCAGAGTCTGACGCTGGGCCTCGACCTGCTGAGTGACGAACTCCGGGAGTCGGCAGCGTGGAGCGACCGTCTGCGCCAGCGCATCGACAACGTGCTCCGCCACCTGCCGCTGGACCTGTCGGCATCGCATTGTCAGGAGTGTATGGAGGTGTACCGTCAGATGAAGCAATCGACCATTGCCGAGGTGCGCCATCATAGCGAACTGTTGCTGCAGACGCTGGTGAGCCGTGGCTCGCAGCAGCAGATGGAATGGTGGACGGAACACTGGCTGACCGATTTCTTCGCCAGTGCCGCCAGCGGCGACCTGCTGCGACTGTACGAGGCCGACGGATGGACGCTGGAGCGCGTGGAGGAGCTGTTGAGGAAAGCCCCCGAGCGCTTGTTTCAGCTCTATCTGGTCAACAAATATCGCTTTGCGACCCATCTGTACTATTCCCGTCTGTCGCAACGCGCGTACGACCGCCTGCTGACGCTGTTGGCCGTGCGCGAGGCCATGCTTGCCAAGCAGTCAAGCGACCCAGCGGAGAAGCATGAGGCGGAGCCGGAGGAAATGTTTTCCGATGACGAACGTATAATAAAGGCAGTCAACATACTGAAGGTAGAAGGGGTGCTGAAGCATATGTATGACTATACCTTTGTGATGCAGCTGATGAACGAGACGGAGGGCATGCCTCATTACGATACCCCGCAATCGTTTCTCAAACATTTCGCGCAGTTGGGCATTGCGCCATTGCCCGATGTGTCGTCCATCAACAGGATATTCAGCAAGATGGTTGGCAAGTTTCCGAATTGGACTTTCGTGGGTAAGGATAAGACGGAGACCGTCAGGCGAAACAACGTGGGCCGACGATATCTGAATGCCTATAAGAACGAGAAGTAAAAGGAAAAGTTCCTCGATTTTTTCGAAATGAAATATTTGGGGATTTCCTTTGCAGTTTCAAAAAAATTTTGTATCTTTGCAACCGCAGGCGGCTGCGAGTTCAGGCTGCACCTCGGCAATTGAAATACATTTCATTGCGCTCGGTTTGCACTGACTTTGTCAACGTGATATTGTATGGATACAGAGAAGATTATAAGAGAAATAGATGTTTGGATTGATGATTTCACTCCATGCCTAAAAGATAATCTGACGGGTGAGGTGGTGAATACAGAGGTGATTCGTATCCGTCGCAAGAGTTTCCTCGGTAAATTCAACCGGAAGAATGGCTGGTATGTGAACTGGGGGAAGATAGTGGAGGAGTATGAGGTGTATGCCCTGGTGCTGGAAGGAACTGTGGATATTCAGGGACTTGTGGCCCTCAAGCGTAACGACGAGCTGAAGGCTATATATATCGCTTGGATGTGTACGGCTCCTCAAAACAATCCTCAGATGAATGATTCGCCTAAGTATGCTGGTGTGGGCGGACATTTGTTTGCCATTGCTGGCAGCGAATCGATGAAGGCTGGATATGGTGGTGCGATTTATGGTTACGCTGCCAACCAGCAGGTTCTGGAGCACTATATGGAGAAGATGCATGCCACTCACGTGGGCGTTCTTCATCCTTATCAGTTCTGTGTATTTGAAGAAGAAATGCAAGAAATCATAAAAACGTATACATATGCTTATTCAGGAGAAGAAATATAAGGATTATATGTCGCAGGAATATGAGCCTGTGGATGAGTCGACGATGCCATATCTGGTTGACATACGCGCCATTAAGCAGTATGCCGACAGCAAGGGCGTGGGGATTACAGCGCTTTCTGAGGAGGAAAAACAGCAGTTTATGATTCCGAATCCCAACTACCAAAAGCGGCGTAGACACGGCATAGCTGCTGTGTTTTAATGTCACGGGAAGAAAGAAGTATTGAGGCTGATGCTTGGGCATCGGCCTTTTTTTGTGCTGCTTTTTTTGCTGTTTTTTTTCTCGGTTTCTAGTAAAGTTCCTCGATTTTTGCATTAATTCTTTCTTTTATTCCTCGTTTTTTTCCCTACACGTTTTTTTCAGCGTGTAGGGCTTTTTTTATGTCTACTTTTGCTCCCGGATTGCAACGCCACACTCTGAGCCCGGGTCAGAGAAAGCTGGCCAGCTCGATCCAACAGAACTTTTAAAATTAAAGAATTCAAGAATTAAAAGATTAAAAAAGTATGAAGCAAAAGAAAACGAAGAATGAGGTCGCGGACAGTTTAAGTTCGTGGGTGATGGAGCGGGCTAACCGCATGACAACGGAGTACGGCGTGCCGCAGGATGAGGCGTGCCGCAAGGCGCACTTGGCGAAGCACCTCGTGGAACTGATGGGGCAAGGCGTCGTGACGTTTCAGTATCGGAAGCTTGACGGCACATTGCGACAGGCGCGTGGAACGCTGTGCCGCGACTGCTCGCCGGAGTACGACGAAGCGCTGCGCCGAATGGCTGAGCGCAACCCTGAGAACGAGACAAGAACTCAGGAGAATCCTCTGGACACGGTGACGTATTGGGACATGGATAAGCGCGGCTGGCGCACGTTTCTTATACGATTTCTTGAGGACTACGAGAGATGAACGACCCGGAATATTGCGAGATTGACGTGACGGCGCGGGCGACGCTGGAAAAGCGGACGGTGGTCGTAGGCTCGGGAATGCACCCGTGCGTGGAGGGCGAGACGGAGCCGGACGGCACACGGTCGTACGTCACCATCAGCGAACCGAACGACGACGTTCGCGACCTGTACAGGAATCAGGAAATGAGCCCTGCTGAAATCTTCCACAATTGTGAGAAGGTGGTGAAGGAGCTGAAAACGCTCATACTCTCGCGGAAGATAGAAGGCTGCACGAGCCTTACTTTTGCCCGCGTTGACCTGACGCGGCTGCATGACAGCCTGGCAGGTTGGGACGAAACGGAATTTGATGTTTACCAGGATTAATCGAAATGATATGAATAGAACTAATTTATCGGATGGCGAGCTGGCCGCACTGGCGGCTCGCATCCAACAGAACTATAATTATGACGACCGCAGCGGAAAGCTCGTGAACAGGAAGACGGGCAGGACCGTAAAGGGAAAACAAATAACCGGTCGGCAGTATATGATGTTTCGTATTATATTTCAAGGCAGATGGATGGAGGTGTTAATGCACCGTGCCGTCTGGGCTTGGCATAACGGGCATTTTCCCACGATGCAGTTGGACCACATAGACCTCGACCCGACGAATAATAAAATCGAGAATCTGCGCGAGGTAACGCCGTCGGAGAACATGCGGAACATGATTCATCCGTGGAAGCCTAACGCAAAGACCGGACTGCCAGGAGTGTATAACAATAGAAGCGGCTATCGAATATTCGTCGGGCAGCACCACTATTACTTCCGCGACCCGTTCGAGGCGTTCTACCATCTGACACTGCTCGGGAGAAGGTTTAAATTAGAGGTGAGAAGTAAGAGGTAAGAGATATGTGGGATAAACATTGAAAAATAAAGAAAAGGTAACGGAAGAGGTAATCTCTCACCTCTTACCACTTACCTCTCACCTCTAGAAAATTAATTAAAACACTATGATTGCAACGAACAATATTTTTAACATCCGAGTGGGCAAGCAGCCCTGGTTCGGACAAGTGGGGACGAAGA
>ONKX01000049.1 GCA_900318555.1 uncultured Prevotellaceae bacterium
AAGGAGTTCGTACAGCGTCGCCGCACAGGTCGCTACGAAGAATGTTTCCGCAAACTGCCCGATGAATTCAAGACCCAGCAGTTCATGGACGGTTTCGGTGTCTCTCAGTCTGCTGCCCAGCGCGCTATCGCAAGGCTGCAGCAGGATCAGTTGATTGAAAGGGTGAAGTACGGTGTCTATAGGAAAGTTCTGCAAGAACTGCCCTAAGTTACCCACTTACCCAGTTACCCACTTATGACAGGAATAAATTTGAAAGGTATGAAAAACGTAGAAATTAATAAGCAGGCAAAACTCTCCCAGCACTTTACGCTGGGGGAGTTAACCAAAACAAGTGCGAAGACGGCAGATAAAAATATCCCTTCGCACGTACATATCGAGAATTTGAAGCGACTTTGCGGGTGGTTGGAGATGCTTCGCAGTGAATATAATCGAAGGTATGGAAGACTCTCCCCCGACCCCTCCCTGTCGAGGGAGGGGAGTAAAGACCAAGAGGAGCCGATTATCATCAACTCTGGGTATCGTTCAGAGGCGGTGAATAAGGCTGTGGGTGGTGTGGCTGGGTCGAACCACCTGACGGGCTGTGCGGTGGATATCCACGTGTTGGATAAGGAACAGGCGATACGCTATGCGTGTATCTTGTTAGACATCGCTGATGAGTCGCAGGAGGACTTCGACGAGCTCCTGATAGAGCAAAGCGCTAAAAGTCTCTGGATTCACTTCGCCGTCCGCCCCTTCGCCAACAGGCGTCGTATAAGACTGATGAAGGGGTAGGCGAGTATGGCTAGTAAAAAAATCGAGTCCATCGTGATGGTGGGCTCGGTTTATTTTATAGGGTTCCTTTGGTGGAGGGGAGTTCGTAGTGGTAGACGTCGCGGCGGACGGCCATCTTCAGGGCACGGGCGAGGGCTTTGAAGATGCCTTCTATCTTATGATGCTCGTTCTGGCCTTCGGCGCGGATGTTGAGATTCATCTTGGCGGCATCGCTGAGTGACTTGAAGAAATGGAGGAACATCTCCGTGGGCATTTCTCCAATCTTCTCACGTTTGAAGTCTGCATCCCAGACGAGCCAGGGGCGGCCACCGAAATCAAGGCAGACGCTACACAGACAGTCGTCCATAGGCAGGGAGTAGCCATAGCGCTCGATGCCGCGCTTGTCGCCAAGGGCTTTTAAGAGACATTCACCAAGAGCGAGTGCCGTATCCTCAATAGTGTGATGTTCGTCGACATGCAGGTCGCCATTGCAATGAACGGTAAGATCTATCATGCCGTGTTTGCCGATTTGTTCGAGCATGTGGTCGAAGAATCCCAGTCCGGTCTGGATGTCGCAACGGCCGTTGCCGTCGAGGTCGACGCGGACGAGGATGTCGGTCTCCTTGGTGGTGCGCTGCACTTCTGCAGTACGTTCGCCACCATAGGCGATGGCTGTAGCGTTGGACCAATCACCAATCTGTATAAAGCGACAGCCGATGTTCTCGGCGAAGCGACGGTCGGTATCGCGGTCGCCAATGACGTAGGAGTTTGCGATGTCGTAGTCGGGATTGTTGATGTATTTCTCGACGAGTCCGGTGTTGGGCTTACGCGTGGGAGCGTTGTCCTCAGGAAAATGGGGGTCGATGAGGATATCGTCGAACTCGACGCCTTCGCCACGTAGCGTGTCGAGGATGAAGTTCTGTACAGGCCAGAAAGTGTCCTCAGGGAATGCCGGTGTTCCCAGTCCGTCCTGATTGCTGACCATGACGAAAAGATAGTCGGTATGCTGGCGGAGGAATGCCAGGCTGCTGATAGCACGCGGTACGAACTGTAGCTTTTCAAAAGCGTCAATCTGCTCGTCGTCTGGTTCGCGGATGATGGTTCCGTCGCGGTCGATGAATAATATCTTTTTCATATTGTCTTATGGATTTTCAATGTTATTACGTTCCTGTTCGCGTGCTTCGATAGAACCATAAATATAATAGTTGTGAACCAGCAGCACTTGGCTGACGTAGAACTGAATGAAACAGCAGAGGGTAACGGTGATGAAGGTGAGCGTGGTGATGTAGGACGGCATGCCCAGTGGGTCGCCAAAGAGCAGTCCCTGATGTGCCTGCTGGTTGGCAAAACTAAGGATATGTGAGGGTAACAAGACTACAAAGCCCACCAGCTGAATGAGCAGCATGCTGACGAAGAATACAAGGAACAGCAGTCCCCAGTGGCGCATTCCGCTGGCGTAGCTGCGACCCAGCGTCCGCCAGTAGCCACACGGCGCCTCCATCAGGTATTTCATAAGCACGTGGTAAAGTGGCAACGAGAACAGGACGACGACAAAGCCGTAAACGAAGAACGCCACGATGGTGGTCGTCAGATGACGGAGAATGAACTGTTGGCTGACGGTGTCGAGCACAAACATGGCTGCAACGAACAGGCAGAAAGGAATGAGCATGATCAGCGCAGTCAGGAATACGCCTTTCAGCGAGCGCCCCATGAGATGCGGACTGGCTGAAAACCAATGGGGTGGGGCAGTGATTGCGCCTGTTTCCTTGTGTTCTTTCAGTTTGCTGAGGATAGGAGCCGACGCCAATGCCAATGTGGCAAGGACTAGCAACATCAGGAGCAGGATCTCCAAACCAATGATGAAGTAAGACTGGAGACTTTCGATGCTAACTGCTTGATAGGTAAGCAATTGTTGCGTGATGCCAGTGGATATTTCCGGCAGCTTGATAGCCGTAAGGGTTCCCAAGGCTCCACAGCTGAGCGCATAAAGTATTGCCATCTGCCACGATGCCTTGAAAAAGCGTCGGAAATAACTGGTATAAAGTTGGAAGCCCGTAGCGAGCACACTGCGGTAACTGCGGGCTTTCATCAGTAATAAATCGTCTTGTTTTTTCATCTTTTTAAAATTTACGCCTGCAAAGGTACACATTTTTCCTAAATAATTTGTATCTTTGCACGCGAAATTATGAAAATAATCAAATGGGGCTTTATCGGATGCGGTGAAGTGACGGAGAAAAAAAGCGGTCCGGCCTTCTCGGAGGTAGACGGTTCGAGTGTCGTTGCGGTGATGAGTCGCGACGAGCGGAAAACGCGTAGCTATGCGGAGCGTCACGGAGTGCCACGATGGTATACAGATGCTCAGGAACTCATTGACGACGAAGAGGTGAATGCTGTCTATATAGCCACTCCGCCGTCCAGTCATGCCACATTTGCCATTATGGCTATGAAGGCTGGTAAACCTGTCTATGTGGAGAAGCCTTTGGCATCGACCTATGAAGATTGTGCGCGCATCAACCGCATCTCTGTCGAAACAGGACAGCCATGTTTCGTAGCCTACTACCGCCGCTATTTGCCTTATTTTGAGAAGGTGCACGAAATCATAGAACGTGGCGTCATTGGCAAGGTCGTTAGTGTGCAAGTACGTTTTTCCGTTCCCCCTCGTGAGTTGGATTACGGCAAAGGTGACCAGTTGCCTTGGCGCCTGCAGCCAGATATTGCAGGTGGAGGATATTTCTATGATCTCGCCCCTCATCAGCTTGACTTGCTTCAACACTGGTTTGGTGTCATCATCGAGGCTCGTGGTATTCGCGCCAACCGTGGAGGCCTGTATAAGGCTGAAGACTCGGTCAGTGCTTGTTTTGAGTTCGAGAACGGCTTGCCTGGGTCTGGCTCGTGGTGTTTTGTTGCTCATGAGTCTGCTCGCGAAGACCGTATAGAAGTGGTCGGTGACCGTGGTTCAGTATCGTTCTCGGTGTTTGACTACCAACCTATCCGTCTGCATACCATCTATGGTGAAGAAAATATCGCGGTGCCCAATCCTCCCTATGTTCAGTTTCCACTTATCAAGAATGTCATAGAACACTTGCAGGGCATCGCTGTCTGCGAGTGTACGAGCGTGTCGGCAACGCCTGTCAATTGGGCTTTGGACCGTATTCTTGGTAAATTCTAAATGATAGGACAGCCGAATGAGAAGCATCTTGACCATATTCCTATTGACAATGACGTTAGGACTCAATGCAGCCCATAGGCAGGAGTCGGATACGCTTAGGATAGCTGAGGAGCCTAAGGAGGAAGGATGGTTCAAGAAAACGTGGCATAAGTTTACTGAAATCGACACGAATTATGTTGAGCCCCAGCACTACAACTGGGCGCTGATGCTGCAAGGCACCTACAACTACGACATCTATCGCCTTAGCTCTAAAGGCGACAATAAACAGACGGTGACGTTTGCACCTGCGCCGACGTTTAAGGTAGGGCCTTATTTTGGCTGGCGGTGGATATTTTTCGGCTATGCCATTGATATCAAAAACATCAACATCAGTAAAATAAAGCAAGAGTTTGACTTCAGTTTTTATGCTGCACAGGTTGGTGTCGATTTGTTCTACCGTCGTACAGGTAGTGATTATAGGATTCGCAATGTCGATTTAGGTAAGGATATTGACACACACGTGCTGGAGGATGTCAACTTCGACGGACTGAGCGTTGGTATCACTGGATTCAATGCCTACTACATCTTCAACCACAAGCGGTTCTCCTATCCGGCAGCTTTCAACCAGAGTACGATGCAGAAAATTAGCTGCGGTTCGTGGATGGCAGGATTAGGATATATGCGTAATTCGCTGGAGTTTGACTATAACCGTATGCAGACGCTGGCGTCACAATACTTGAAACAACCCGTACAGTTGGATAGCGGACTGATGTTCAACAGTGTGAAATACTATAATCTGAATGCGTCAGTGGGCTATGCTTACAACTGGGTATTTGCCCGTAACTGTCTGTTTTGTTCCAGCCTGTCGCTGGCACTGGCCTATAAGAAGACACGAGGCGAGACTGCAGATGAGGACAAGACTGGGTTTGATTTCGGAAATTTCAATATTGACGGTATCGGACGGTTTGGTGTCGTGTGGAATAATAATAAGTGGTATGCCGGTGCTTCTGCCATCGTGCGAGCCTATAATTACCACAAGTCGCGATTTGCTGCCAACAACATTTTTGGCAGTCTGAACATTTATGCGGGGTTTAATTTCGGACCTCGCAAGGGATATAAAAAAAGATGATGATGAGAAAGATATGTGTAATTCTTGTCGTATGGATGATTGTCTTGAGCGTTGAAGCTCAAGTAACATACCAGCGGGCTGACAGCATCAAGATTTGTAAATTGCTGGCTCAGGTTAACCAGCAGACTTCAACGCTGTGGTTTGCGCGGCAGTTTATGGGGATACCTTATGTTGCTCATACGCTGGAGGTCAACACCCGAGAACAGCTGGTGGTGAATACGCGTCAACTGGACTGTACGACACTGGTGGAAACGGTGACAGCACTGAAACTCTGTGCCAGTCGCGGACAGCGTTCGTGGAAAGACTATGTACAAATGCTTACCACGCTGCGCTATCGTCAGGGTGTGTTGGACGGTTATCCTTCGCGTCTTCACTATTTCAGTGATTGGATACGTGACAAGGCACAAATGCAGCTGGTCAGTGATATCCAGCAGCCCAATCCGCCATTTTCTGCTGTGCAGACAGTCAGCGTCAACTACATGTCTACGCATCCTGAGGCTTATAAGGCCCTGAAGGCCGATAGTCGTCTTGTGCCACTGATCCGTCAGCAGGAGCAGTCGCTCAATGGATTGAAGGCACGCTATATCCCCAAGTCGGCCATACGCAATACCAAGCTGTTGCGCAGTGTCATAAAGGATGGAGACATCATTGCCATTACCTGCAATAAACCAGGACTCGACATTGCTCATCTTGGATTTGCCGTATGGCAGAAGGACGGATTGCATCTGCTTAATGCGTCACTGATACATAAGAAGGTCGTCGAGGAACCCATGACGCTATATCGTTATTTGCAGAAGCATAAGACATTTACTGGTATTAGAATATTAAGAATCAAATAAAAAAACGAAAGAATATGGAATTACCCGATTTTATGAACTATGCCAACAAGTTCTCAAGGAAGGACTTTGTTGAAAAGATTGCCCGCATTGCCAAAGGTGCCGGAGCGAAGTTGGTTTATGCTGCGCTTATTCTTTATTATACGCTGCAGAGTGACAAAGTCAGTGCTACGAATAAGGCAATGATTATTGGTGCACTGGGCTACCTGATCAGTCCCTTGGATGTGGTGCCAGATGCCATTCCCATTGCCGGTCTGGCTGACGATCTGGGCGTGCTGGTGTTTGTATTGAAGAAGGTGTGGACGGATATTGACCCTGAGATTCAGGTGAAAGCCCGCAAACGCCTTTCCAAGTGGTTCGATGAGGACGAGATAGAGGAAATCAACGACCTCATACCTACTGAAAAGAAAGAAGAAAAAAGCGAATAATGTGTGTTTCCGTTTGAGGCATGACTAACGAATACCAGATCCGCGTTCAACCGCATGTGGCAGCAAACGAACAGGCGCTTCGCAGTTGGCTGGCTGACGAGTATGGCTTCGATGTGCGTACGCTGACTGCCGTACGTATTCTCCGTCGCAGCATTGATGCTCGCCAGCGTACTATCTTTGTCAATCTGAAGGTGCGTTGTTATATCAACGAACAGCCACAGCAGGACGAGTATGTGCCGACGGTTTATCCGGACGTCTCGTCAGCGCCCCAGGCTATTGTCGTGGGTGCTGGTCCTGGAGGATTGTTTGCTGCCCTCCGACTGATAGAACTGGGTATTCGTCCCATCGTGCTCGAACGAGGTAAAGACGTTCGCGAGCGCAAACGCGACTTGGCGCAGATTGCCAAGACGCAGCAGGTCGATGCCGAAAGCAACTATTGTTTTGGCGAGGGTGGGGCAGGAGCCTATTCTGACGGTAAGCTATATACACGTTCTAAGAAACGAGGCTCTATTGAGAAGATTCTCAATGTGTTCTGTCAACATGGCGCTTCGACGAATATTCTGGCTGATGCCCATCCACATATTGGCACCGATAAGTTGCCGCGTGTTATTGAGGCTATGCGTAACACCATTCTCCGTAGCGGTGGTGAGGTACATTTCCAAACAAAAGTGACCAGTCTAATTCTGGATGGCAATCGAGTGGTTGGCTGTTTGGCATCCAATAAAGAATTTCGTGGTCCTGTGATTTTGGCTACAGGACATTCCGCCCGCGATGTCTATCGCTATTTGGCAGACGCCAAGATTGAAATCGAGGCCAAGGGTATTGCGGTAGGTGTACGTTTGGAACATCCCTCGGAGTTGATAGACCAGATACAGTATCATAATAAGCAGGGACGCGGAAAGTATCTGCCTGCGGCGGAATATTCGTTTGTCACCCAGGTTGACGGGCGCGGAGTCTATTCGTTCTGCATGTGTCCTGGTGGGTTCGTCATTCCTGCCGCTACTGATAAAGAACAGATTGTTGTCAACGGCATGAGCCCTAGCAATCGAGGCGGTCAGTGGTCGAACAGTGGTATGGTCGTTGAAATGCGCGCTGAGGATATCGCGGGTGACGACCCTTTGCGCGTGATGCATTTCCAAGAACAACTCGAGCGTGACTGTTGGCAACAGGGTAATCGCAAGCAGACAGCACCGGCTCAGCGTATGGCAGATTTTGTAAACAATCGCCTTTCGTACGACCTTCCCCGTTCCAGTTATGCGCCAGGACTCATTTCATCGCCCCTGCATTTCTGGATGCCTCAGGATATCAGCCATCGCTTGCAGGAAGGTTTCAAGCAGTTTGGCCGTATGAGTCACGGATTCCTGACCAACGAAGCTGTGATGATTGGTGTCGAGACACGCACCAGTGCTCCTGTACGTATTCTTCGCGATACGGAGAGCCTGATGCATATTCGTTTACAGGGACTGTTTCCTTGTGGTGAAGGGGCTGGCTATGCTGGCGGTATTGTGTCAGCAGGAGTTGATGGCGAACGTTGTGCAGAGGCCTTATCCCGTTATATGAACAGAGTATTGTGACTTATTGATACTGAAATACAAGACACACCCAATCTCCGTCGTTTTTCGTCTGCTTTAGCATGAGTCCTAAATTGTTGGCTTTTTCTTCCAATAGCTGACAGTCTGACTGATAGAATCCGCTGAGGATAAGTGTTGCTCTTGGTCGCATGATGCTGACGAAACGTTCCATATCCTGTAAAAGAATATTACGGTTGATATTGGCCATTACGAGGTCGAATTCAGCAGGAAAACCGCTGAGCATGGTGGCGTCGCCATGAAGTGACTCCAAACGGTCATCGACGCGATTGATGACGGCATTATGGCGGGTGTTATCAACGCTCCATTCATCAATGTCATAGCCTACACAATGCTGAGCGCCCAATTTCAAGGCACAAATGCCCAAAATTCCCGTGCCACATCCGCAGTCAAGTACTTTCATACCACTTAGATTCATGCCGAGTAGTGTAGCACAAATCATACGTGTTGTCTCATGAGTGCCAGTGCCAAAAGCAAAATGGGCATCAATTTCTATTTCGATGTCTGTAGGTTGAAGGTTCTCTGACCTGAAGTCTGAGGGGAGATGACGGCCATCATGAATAATCAATGTCCTACTTCTGCCATCAGCCATCTGACATCTTACCTCTATCGGTTCAAAGCCCTCTTGTTCCCATTGCTCGTTCCAATCGCGGTCTTCGGCTTCTTCCACCTTATATATAATATGTGTATCGTCGAGGGGGAAATCCTCGAGTGCTGACGATAGTACAGATTCATCGAACAGCGTCTGCTGTACGTAACCTTTCAAGCCATTCGCTGTTTCCTCAAACGTCTCGAATCCTGCCTCTCCAGCCAATGCCGACAACAGGTCTTGTGCAACCTGCGAACAGGGCGTAATGGTAAATTCTACCTCGAAATATTTCATAGTTATGTTAAAATTAGACTGCAAAATTACAAAAAATAGGGAAAAACCTATCAGTTCTTAGGGTTTTTCCTTACTTTTGCATTGAATTTAATATTAATTTTGCATCGTGAACAATTAAACATAGGAGATATGAAGATGAAAAAGCTGATCATGTCACTGCTCCTTTTGGGAGTGTTGCCCATCAATATGGTGGCTCAGGATGATATGTATTTCGTTCCGTCCAAGGAGCAGAAAGCCAAGGACGTTTACGAATACGGTCTGCCTCACGGCACCTACTATTCCGGTAGCTCACGCTCAGTTGATGATTATAATCGTCGTGTATTGAGAGGTGCCATTCCCACCGACTCGGCAGGCAACGATATCATTGATTTCTCTGCCGTTCGTGGTGTGTATCCTGATTCTACCGAGAATACATCATCGGCTGATGACTATAAGCTGACACGTCAGTTGAGCCGTTTCGACGACTATACACCCAGTCAGGCCTACTGGGAAGGTTATCGCGACGGACAATGGATGTCGCCTTGGTATGCCAGCCGTTGGTATAGTTGGTACGACTATGATCCTTGGTATTGGAACTACCCGTACTACTACGGCTACTATAGCAGCTGGTATGGATGGTATTCTCCTTGGTATTACGGTTACTATCGTCCGTGGAACTATGGATATTACGGATATTATAGCCCACGTTGGTATGGTGGCTACGTGCGTACGACTCCTCATCGTGGACGCATAACGACGTATGACAGCCGTCGTGATTTCGGACGTACTACCTCGCGTACGAACAATAGTCGGACATATAACGAAAACCGTTCGTTTGGCAGCAACCGCAATTCGTCAAGTTCGTTTGGCGCTCCTCGCACCAGTTCGGGTGGCTTCAGCGGTAGCGGTAGCATCGGTGGCGGTAGCCGCGGTGGTGGTGGCGGTGGTTACTCTTCTGGTGGACGATCATTTGGCGGACGCCGTTAACAGTTAATAGTCAACAGATAAAAGATAATAGTTAAGGAATACGACAATGAAGAAGATATTTGTTTTCGCTGCTCTGTCTGTAGCAGCCATGCAGTTACGTGCTCAGGATGCAGTCAACCTCGACACCTACATCGGTGCCCAGCTGGCTACTGAGGACTTAAACGGAACAGCCCGTTACGTGGGTATGGGTGGAGCGATGGAAGCTCTGGGTGCTGATATATCGACTATAGGCACCAATCCTGCTGGTATCGGCCTCTTCCGCCATAGTCAAGTGTCAGGTTCGTTTGGTCTCGTTTCGCAATCCGATGGAAAGTCCTTTGCAGACGGTTCAAAGACCAATGCGTCGTTCGACCAGATGGGTTTTGTTATCGCAACACGCACAGGTGTTTCTGATTTCATTAATTTCGGTTTCAATTTCCATAAGAGCCGCAATTTCAACCATGTGCTCTCGGCTGCAGCTAATGCCATTAATGGCTCATCGCAGAATCGCCAGACTTACATCAAGGGCATGAACGACCAACTTAACGGCCGTTATAGTGTCAGTCTGGTCGACGAACTCTGCCTGCGTATGATGGAAGACGGTATTGATCCGGAGACAGGTAATCCCAATTATACTTACATCGATGCTAAAGACTACACGTTCAACCGCGCCCAGACAGGCTATATCGCTGAGTACGATTTCAACCTTAGTGGTAACATTAACAACCGCCTCTATTGGGGTCTGACGGTTGGTCTGAAGGGTGTCCATTACAATAGTTATACGGAATATGAAGAGTCACTGGTGTCATCGGATCCTGAGATCAATTATGTAAAGATGAAGGACAGCCACAAGATTACTGGTACTGGTTTCAATATCAAGGCAGGTATCATCGGTCGTCCTATCGAGGAGTCGCCATTCCGTCTGGGTGTCAGTGTTTCGTCGCCTACATTCTACAAATTGACCACAGAAAACATATCGTCTCTTAACGATCAGTATGGCATGGTAATGGAAATGAGTGATAAGGCAGATTTCCGTTTCAACACTCCTTGGGTATTTGGTTTTTCTGCTGGACACATTATTGATAATTGCCTCGCGCTGGGTCTCAGCTATGAATATGCCGACTATAGCACCAACGACATGCGTACTATCACTTCGTCAGGTTATAACTGGTATGGCGACTACTACGATAAGAGTGACAGCGATCCTGTCATGAAAGATCATGCCCAGCGTACGCTGAAGGGAGTATCGACCATTAAGGCTGGTGCAGAATATATGATTGACAAGAATATCTCGGTCCGTGTGGGTTACAACTACGTATCGCCTATGTATAAAGAGAATGGCGTTCGCGATATGACTCTCGATTCGCCAGGCGTTATGATGGCTTCCACTACCGATTATACCAACTGGAAGAGTACAAACCGCATTACTGCTGGTGCCAGCTTTACTTTCGACCAGTTCCGCATCGACTTGGCTTATCAGTACCAAATGCGTAGCGGTGATTTCTATCCTTACATGAATCATTTGCAGAACACGAACCAGTATTACCCTGATCCTAAGTCTAACGATTGTTATGCTGTCGATGTCAAGGACAATCGCCATCAGTTGCTCTGCACATTGTCATATACTTTCTGAAAATATGTTGAAAACCTTCTGATTGAAGGCTGGCAAACAATAAATAAGGGCGTCTTTGTGTTAACACAAAGGCGTCTTTACGTTATAATGAAGAAATAATTTGCAATTTATTTGGATTTTTAAACAATAATTCTTAACTTTGCAGCGGTTTTGAAGCATAGATATATATGAGAAATCCGTTTGACAAGATATTAAACTGGTATTTCACGAAGAATTCGTTACCATACTGGTGTATTTTCCTTATTGACTGTGCAATTGTCATGTTCAGTGGAGCAGTGACTTTCTGGATATTCCACGACACGCAGACATTATACGAAAACACATTACAGGTACTTAACACCGTAAGCATCTTTGCACTGCTGAGCATACCTGGCTTCCGTCTGTTCCATACTTATTCCGGCTTTATGCGCTATTCGAGTTTTGTTGACTTGATGCGCGTGGTGTATGGCAACTTGGTTAGCCTTGGACTTGTGTTGATTGCTGACTATGGAATGGATATGCTTCCTGGTGACTGGTTTGTGCATTTCAACACGACTAGCATATTCCTCTGTTTTATTATTGCCACATTGCTGATGTGGGCTCTGCGCGTATTTGTGAAGACCCTATATGATGTGGCTTTTTCGAATACCCGTGCTGTTCGCGTACTGATTTACGGTGCCATGCAGGGTGGGGTAGGATTGGCGAAGAATATCCAGAGCCAACGTCCACGTAAATTCTTGGTGAAAGGTTTCATTACTCATTACAAGAATACGAAACACCAGCAGATTATGGGCGAGCGTGTGTATTCTGTTGATGAGGATTTGGCCAAAATTATCATGGATAATGATATCGAGGGTGTTTTGGTGTCGCCTTATCGTGTGAAGGAATTCCGGGATAATCAGGAAATTCAGGATAAGATTATTGGTGCTGGTGCGAAAATCTATATGGCTCAGAGTGCCAAGGAGATGAGCGAAGGCGAAGAAATGTCTGACGAGGACTATGGTAACATGCAGATGCGTGAAGTATCTGTAGAAGAGCTGTTGCCTCGTCAGGAGATTCGTGTAGACCTGAAATCGGTGGCTGAACTGATAGAGGGACAGAAGGTATTGATTACTGGAAGTGCCGGTTCTATCGGTAGCGAGATGGTAAGACAGATTGCGCAGTTTAAGCCGGCAAAGATGATGCTCATCGATCAGGCAGAAACTCCTCAACACGACATTCGACTAATGATGGCCAGAGACTATCCGAATGTAGATGCCGAGGTGATTGTGACCAGCATCAGCCGTCAGCGCAGAATGGAGGAAATTTTCCGTACGTTCCGTCCTGACTACGTATTCCATGCTGCCGCCTATAAGCATGTGCCGATGATGGAGGATAATCCCTCGGAGGCTGTGCTCAACAACATCTACGGAACGAAAGTAATTGCTGACTACAGCGTGAAATATGGCGTCAAGAAATTCGTGATGGTGTCAACGGATAAGGCCGTGAACCCCACGAACGTCATGGGCTGTTCGAAGCGTATTTGCGAGATTTATGTGCAGGCGCTCGACCAAGCTATCAAAGAGAAGAAGGTGGTCAATCATCTACCTCTCTTAGGCAACAAACTCAGCTTCATCACAGCTGGTCAAATGGGTGGTCCTGTGGCTCGTACGCAGTTTGTCACCACACGTTTTGGTAATGTGCTGGGATCGAACGGAAGTGTTATTCCCTTGTTCCGCGAACAGATTAAGAATGGCGGTCCAGTTACTGTTACTGACGAACGAATCGTTCGCTTCTTCATGCTCATTCCCGAGGCTTGTAAGCTGGTGCTCGAAGCTGGCACGAAGGGCAATGGTGGTGAAATCTTCGTCTTTGACATGGGCAAACCCGTGAAGATTGCTGACCTTGCCAAGCGCATGATCAAGCTCTCCGGTGCCAAGAACGTCGAAATTAAGTTTACGGGGTTGCGTCCGGGCGAGAAACTCTACGAGGAAGTGCTTAACGAACTCGAGGGCACCAAGCCAACGTTCCATGAGAAGATTCGTATCGCTGAGGTTCGTGAGTACGACTACGACAAGGTATGCAAGGATATCGACGACCTCATTGAGATTTCCAAGCATTATGACGATATGGCTACCGTCGCTAAGATGAAGGAAATAGTACCTGAATACAAGTCAAACAACTCGATTTACGAGAAATTGGACAAGAAATAATAACCGTATTAGTTTACCGGCAGTAAACGAACAATTTACCGGCACTAAACTCGAGGTTTAATGCCGGTAAACTTTGTATTGAAAGGGGCTTAACAGAGCTTGCGGGAACCGTCACCGATGACGACGTCGTAAACCTTGGGCTCATGACCATATTTAGCGTTGAACTTCTCCTTGGCCGTAGCGATGAACTGACGGTAGAGGTCGTTGCGCACGAGGTTGATGGTGCAACCACCAAAGCCACCACCCATGATTCGTGAGCCGGTGACGCCACACTCCTTGGCGATGTCGTTGAGGAAGTCGAGCTCTTCGCAAGAAACCTCGTAATCCTTCGACAGTCCTTCATGGGTCTGGTACATCAGTTCACCAACCTTCTCGTAATCGCCTTCGTTCAGAGCGTCGCAGACAGCGAGCACACGGTCTTTCTCGCCCAGCACGAACTTGGCGCGCTTGTAATCCTCCTCGCCAACTTCGGCGCGTACTTCGTCAAGTTGTTCCCATGTGCAGTCGCGCAGGGTCTCAAACTTACCCTCGGGATGCTTGGCTTGAATGTGCTTCACGACATTCTCGCACGAATTGCGACGGTCGTTATAGGGAGAACCAGCCAACTGGTGCTTCACAACGCTGTCGAGCAGCACGAGACGATAGCCATCGGGCTTGAAGGGGAAGTATTCGAACTCGCGCGAACGGCAGTCGAGGCGCATCAGACAGCCTGCTTTGCCGAAGACGGATGCGAACTGGTCCATGATACCGCAGTTGACACCGCAGTAGTTGTGCTCGGTAGCCTGTCCAGCAAGCGCCATATCCCACTGAGAAACCTTGTTGTCACCGAAGATGTCGTTCAGACCGCAAGCGAAGCAGCTCTCCATAGCAGCTGATGACGACATGCCGGCACCGAGGGGAACGTCGCCTGCGAAGGCAATATTAAAGCCCTTGACGGGAACGCCCAATTTGCGCATTTCCAATGCGATGCCATAGATATAACGAGCCCAAGAGGCGCGGGGGCCAGCAGGATCGTTGAGGTGGAAGTCCACGCGATCCTTCAGGTCGATGGCATAAGCCATGACCGTATCTTCAGTGCCATTGGCGCGCATTTCTGCCATAATACCCTTATCAACAGCACCGGGAAAAACGAATCCACCGTTGTAGTCGGTGTGCTCGCCAATGAGGTTAATACGGCCCGGTGAGGCATATACATTGCCGGTCTTGCCATCAAAATGCTTGATGAAGCGGCTTCTAACAAAATCGATTTCCATCATATAACTTCAACTTTAAACTTTTAACTTTCAACTTTACTCTACGGGGATGTCCTTGTTGACGTTCTTACAGCCGATGAGGGCGTAATAGAACATGTAAGCCATAGCCAGCAGATAGACGAAGTAGCTTGGCATGTAACCCATGAAGTCAGCAAAGAAACTCTGAACTACTGGCAGTACACCACCACCGACAACCATCATCATAAAGATACCTGATGCCTGGGCCGTATATTTGCCAAGACCTTCAGTAGCGAGGTTGAAGATAGAAGCCCACATGACTGATGTGCAGAGTCCGCAGAGTACTAATAGCAGTGCACTCATCGGAACTGTTGTCATCTCTACTGTGCCTTCCAGAATCTTTACTAATGGCATGCTGACTGTGACATCCTTCGGCGTCAGAATGGCAGCAATGATGAGCACCATTCCCACACTCGTGGTGGCGAGCATCAACTGACGAGAGGATACTTTGCCTGCGATGGCGCTAGATACCAAACGTCCTATGAGCATCAGCAACCAGTACATAGCTGCTACAGCACCACCAATCGTAGCTGCATTGAGCACCGCTTCTGGATTTACCCATCCACCATTGGTGCTGGTATCGGAGAGATAGAAGTTCAATCCACCAGGAATACCTACCTCAACACCTACATAGACAAATATGGCGATGACACCTAAGGTGCAGTGACGGAACGACCAAGGAGTGTGTTCGAACTTCGTAGCGGCAGTAACCTTGCCCATCTCGGGATCCTTGATGGGGATGAAGGCCAGCACGCAGAAAGCAGCAGCAAAGACCGCCATTGCAATGTAGAGCACGAGGTTGATCTGTACGAAGTCTGTTTCACGAGTCACCTGTCCGATAAGCGCACCGACGAGCATGGGGGTCATCGTGCCTGACAACGAGTTCAGCGTACCACCAATCATATTCAATTGGTTACCACGGTTACCACCGCCGCCAAGCAAGTTCAGCATTGGGTTAACCACAGTATTCAGCATACAAACGGAGAGACCCGATACGAAGGCACCAGTCAGATAAACGACGTTATCGGTATAACCTTCCAGTGCCTCGAAGCCCGAGATAAACTGGATGAGCACGCCGATAAATCCAACTAAGATACCGAGCATGGCAGTTTTCTTGTAGCCGATGCGAGTCAGCATCTTACCTGCAGGAATACCCATAAACAGGTAGGCGAAGAAGTTCATGAAGTTACCTAACATGGCGAGCATGTTAGAACCGCCTACCTCGGGATCGTTTTTCATCACCACACCAATAGGAGCGCCAAGGTTGGTGACGAACGCAATCATTGCGTAAAGGAACATCATCGTCACAATGGCGATGATGCTCCCGTTTTTCTTTTGATTACTCATAAATAAATAATGTATTAGTAGTTTAGTTTACTCTGCTACGCCGAAACGATAGACCGTCTTCTGCTTGTAGCGCTGGCCGGGATTCAGCACGACGCTAGGGAAGTATGGACGGTTGGGGCTGTCGGGGAAGTGCTGTGCCTCGAAGCAGACAGCCGAACGACGTGGGAAGGTGCAACCGTTGGCGCCTTTGTAGCCATTCAGGAAATTACCGGTGTAGAGCTGCAAACCAGGTTCGGTGGTATAAACCTCCATGGTGCGTCCGCTCTTGGGCTCTGTCAACTTGGCGGCAAAGCTCAGTTCCCCCTCTTCCTGCTTGTTCAGCACGTAGTTGTGGTCGAAACCGTGGCCGAACTTAATCTGCTCGTTGTCAGCCTCGATATCCTGACCGAAAGTCTTTGCCTTGCGGAAATCGAAGGGAGTTCCTTCAACCTTCAGGATTTCACCCGTAGGAATAGCCGTTGCGTCGGTGGGCAGATAGAAGTCAGCATTGATTTCGCAAATCTGGTCTTCGATGCCGGGAGTGGGATCGGCAGTACCGCCCAATGCAAAGAATGCGTGGTGTGTCAGGTTGACAATCGTCTTCTTGTTGGTGGTAGCCAGATACTCAATAACCAGCTCGTTCTGGTCGGTGAAGGTAAACTCTACCGTTACGTCCAGTTCGCCAGTGAAACCTTCCTCACCATAAGATGAGATACGATGCAGAGCCAGCGAGCGTGGACCCATCTGACGAGCATCCCAAACCTTGGCGTTGAAACCTACGCCACCGCCATGCAGGTGGTTAGGACCATCGTTCAGAGCAAGCTGATAGTCCTTGCCGTTCAGCGTGAACTGACCCTTGCAGATGCGGTTGCCCCAACGGCCAATCAGTGTCGAGAGGTAAGGCTCGTTGCCGCTGGTAAGCTGCTGGATGCTGTTGTGACCCTCAATAACGTTTGCTACTTTGCCATCTTTATCGGGAACCATGATAGCACATATTGCGCCACCATAATTAGAGATAGCTACTTCATAACCCTTACGGTTCTTCAGAATGTAAAGATCCGTCTTTTTTCCATTCACCGTGGCCTGGAAATCCTTGCGATTCAGACCACACAAATTCGCTGTTTCGTTTGTGTTTGCCATATCGTTAATGTTTTAAGTTACTTAATTTACTTTGCAAAGTAACCGAAAAAAAACGAGAATGGCAAATGAATCGACGTAAAAAACGTTTACGAGAGTGTTAAAAACTTTTAAATGCAGTTTTTCAGGAAATCACCAACGACGTAGCTGGAGCCTCCAACGAAGATAAAATCGTCGGATTCCGCGCTTTCGAGAGCCGACTTATATGCTTCATTTACAGTAGGATAGCAATTTCCTGTCAGCTTGTGATTGATGGCTAAAATGCGCACAGATTGCTCGTTGAGCGCTCTTGGCGTGTTTGCCTTCGTAAAATAGTAAATTGCATCCTTTGGAAGCAGTTTGAGCACAGAATCGATGTCTTTATCGTTCACCATGCCGAAGACGATGTGCATTTTTTTGCATTTAACCATGGCCAGTTGACGGCTCAGATATTGCCATCCGCCGACGTTGTGACCTGTATCGCAAACGACCAGCGGATTGCGTTGGATGGTCTGCCAGCGTCCCATCAATCCTGTATTGCTGCAAACCTTCTTGACACCGTTGAGCAGTTCGTAGCAGTCTTTAGGAAATTTAGCAAGGAAACCAAGATCCTCGAGGATCTTCAGCGCATGTATCACGGTGTTCATGTTTTTCTGCTGGTAAATGCCGCCAAGGTCGCCGTCGAACTCACCAGCATGATAAGTCACATAATGCATGCCGCCTTCTTCGGTGGGCGCGGCACTAAGCACCTCAGGATTATCCTCGGCAAAAACAATAGGTGCCTGCATCTCCTTGGCCTTGGCCTCGAAGACAGGTCGTGTCTCGGGATGATTCTCACCGATGACAACAGGTACACCTTTTTTAATAATACCGGCTTTTTCTTCAGCAATCTTGGACAGTGTATCACCCAAGAACTGTGTGTGGTCGAAACTGATGTTGGTGATAATGGAGACGATAGGGTTGACGATGTTGGTGCAATCCAGACGTCCGCCCAAGCCTACTTCGACCACCGCAACATCAATGTTCATATCACGGAAATAGGCAAAGGCCATTGCCGTGGTTACCTCGAAGAACGAGGGATGTAATGGTTCGAAGAACGAACGTTCGCGCTCGACAAAATCAACGACATACTTCTCAGTAACGGGATGTCCATTGACGCGGATACGCTCACGGAAATCAACCAGATGTGGTGAGGTGTAAAGACCTACGCGGTAGCCACACTCCTGCAGTACAGAGGCGATAGTATGAGACACGCTGCCTTTGCCATTTGTGCCTCCGACGTGGATAACGGCAAACGACTTATGAGGATGATTGAAGTGCTCATCCAATACAAGCGTGTTATGAAGCCCTGCTTTATAGCCTGATGCGCCCTGTCGCTCGAACATGGGCATCTGGCTATACAGGTATTCGCAGGTCTCTTTGTAGGTCATAAGTGTCATGCTTGTTGCTGTGGCACAGCAACATACTTAACTGAAGTAATTCCTGAACTTTTGGAAGATGCTGCGCTTGGTGGCGGCATCACCCTTGAAATTATCACTCTGACGGAACTGTTCGATGGCGCGCTTTTCGTCGCTGGTGAGAGTCTTCGGTACATAGACGCTGACATTAACAACAAGATCGCCATTACCACGTCCGTAACCCTGAACGGCAGGCAGTCCCTTGCCACGCAGACGCAGTGTCTTGCCGGGCTGCGTGCCTGGTTCCATCTTCACCTTCAGACGGGTTCCTTCGATGGTTGGAATCTCCACATCGCCACCAAGTGCTGCGGTCGGGAAATCGAGCAGCAGGTTGTATATCAGATTGTTGTCGTCGCGGATAAAGGTGTCGTTGGGCTCTTCTTCTACCAATACCTGAATATCACCGTTGACACCATTGCGGATACCGGCATTACCCTTACCAGGGACATTGACAATCATACCTTCGGCCACACCGGCAGGAATCTTGATTTCGACAACTTCCTCGCCCTTTTCGATACCCGTGCCGTGACAATGCTGACACTTGTTCTTGATGACAGTACCGGCGCCGTCGCAAGTAGGACAGACTCCCTGCGTCTGCATCATGCCGAAAATGCTCTGGGTGGTGTGGGTGATGACGCCAGTACCATGGCACGTCGGACACTTCTCAACGGCAGAGCCGTCCGCAGAGCCGAAACCATGACAATGAGAGCAAGTCACGTCCTTGCGAACCTTGAATTTCTTGGTGACGCCATGAGCAATCTCCTGCAGCGACAGACGAACCTTCAGACGGAGGTCGCTGCCACGATGAACTTGCGGGCCGCGCTTGGCACTTCCGCCAAAGCCGCTGAAACCTGCGTGTCCACCAAAGATATCGCCGAACATCGAGAAGATGTCGTCCATATTCATTGATGCGCCTCCGAAGGGGTCGAAACCGCCACTGCCGGGAGCGTTGAATCCGAACGTGTCGTACTGCTGACGCTTCTGCGGGTCGTGCAACACGTCGTAAGCCTCGGCAGCCTCCTTGAATTTCTCCTCAGCTTCTTTGTTGCCGGGATTGCGGTCGGGGTGATATTTGATGGCAATGGTGCGATATGCCTTCTTTATCTGATCTTCTGTGGCGTTTTTGTCAACGCCAAGCACCTCATAGTAATCTCGTTTCTGTGCCATTTCTTCTTACTTCTTACATCTTACATCAGACATCTTACTGTCCTACTGCCACTTTAGCTACAGCCTCGTGCATGTCGGTATCGAAATCGGCATTGTCAGTGTCTATCTTCTTGACTCCTAAGCTCTCAAGGGCTTTCATCATCTTGTTGTAGATGAGTTCCATGCCTTCGCGCAACACGGCGGGGTCGTCGGTTTTCTCGCCATTAGCCAGTGCGCGCTCCATGTCGTCAATAACTGGCAGAATGGCACTGACAGCCTTCTCGCCGCCATTCAGGATGAGCTCTGCCTTCTCCTTCAGCGTGCGCTTGCGGTAGTTGTCAAACTCGGCAGTCTTATAGAGTATTTGTGTCTTCAGCTGCTCTATCTCGGCCTGAGCCTGCTCCAGAGGGTCTTTTTCTTCTTCCTCAGCGGGAGCTTCGGTATCAGCGGATTCATTGTCAGCGACAGAATCGCTGACCACTGTATCTTCGTCAGCGACTGAATCGCTGGCCTCATTTTCTTGTTGGTCGAGGATTTCTTCCTCTTCCATGTTCTTCATTTCTTCTTCGTTCATAGCTTTTTTGTTTTTTCTTTGCTTCCAGCAAATTCCGTGCCATTCTTTACGCATACATCTCAGCTTTCTTTTCCTTGATGGCCTCGTCGTAGATGTAATCGTCGTACGTGGTGAGCTTATCGATGGTGCCTTTCGGTGTCAACTCGATGATGCGGTCGGCCACGGTATTGATGAACTCATGGTCGTGTGAGGCAAACAGGATGTTACCCTTGAACGAGATAAGATTATTGTTGAACGCCTGAATCGACTCCAAATCCAAGTGGTTTGTAGGTGTGTCGAGAATCAGACAGTTGGCATTCTTCAGCTGCATACGGGCAATCATGCAACGCATCTTCTCACCACCCGAGAGCACGCAGACCTTCTTCTGGATGTCCTCGTCCTTGAACAGCATACGACCCAGGAACGACTTCATCATCACCTCGTTGCCTGTGCCATACTGCGACAGCCAGTCAACAAGGTTCATCTCGCTCTTGAAGAACTCGGTGTTGTCGAGTGGGAGATAAGCCGTCGTGATAGTGACGCCCCACTTATAGGTGCCGGCGTCGGCCTCGCGATTGCCGTTGATAATCTCGAACAGCGCGGTCATCGCCTTCGGGTTATGTGACAGGAAGACAGTCTTCTGACCCTTCTCAATGGTGAACGACACGTTGTCGAACAGTACTGTTCCGTCAGCATCGGTAGCCTTCAGCCCTTCTACCTCCAGAATCTGAGTGCCAGGCTCGCGCTCCATCGAGAATATGATGCCCGGGTACTTACGTGTTGACGGGGTGATTTCCTCGACGTTCAGTTTCTCCAACATCTTCTTACGCGAGGTGGTCTGCTTCGACTTTGCCACATTGGCAGAGAAACGGCGGATGAATTCCTCCAACTGCTTGCGCTTCTCCTCGGCCTTCATCTTCTGGTTCTGAGCCTGACGCAAAGCCAACTGCGACGATTCGTACCAGAACGAGTAGTTACCCGAGAACAGCGTCACCTTGCCGAAGTCGATATCTACGGTCTGCGTCGACACGGCATCGAGGAAGTGGCGGTCGTGAGATACCACGAGCACGCACTGCTCCAAGTTCGACAGATATTCCTCCAACCACTGAACGGTATCGAGGTCGAGGTCGTTAGTAGGCTCGTCCAGCAACAGGTTGTCGGGATGTCCGAACAAAGCCTTGGCCAACATCACGCGAACCTTCTCGTTATTCGATATCTCCGACATCTGCTTGTAGTGCTGACCTTCAACCACGCCTAAGTTCTGCAACAACTGGGCAGCTTCACTCTCGGCCTCCCAACCGTTCATCTCGGCAAAAGCCATTTCCAAGTCGGCGGCACGAACACCGTCTTCCTCGGTCATTTCGGCCTTGGCATACAGCGCCTCGCGCTCCTTCATATTTTTCCACAGCGGCTGATGGCCCATAAACACCGTGTCCATCACCGTGAATTCATCATATTTGAAGTGGTCCTGCTCCAACACCGACATACGTTCGCCCGGCAGCATCTCGATAGAACCCTTGTTCGGTTCCAGCTCACCGCTGATGGCGCGGAGTAGGGTAGACTTACCGGCGCCGTTAGCACCGATAATGCCGTAAATGTTACCACTTGTAAACTTCAAATTAACATCTTTGTACAGCGTTTTCTTTCCAAACTGAATCGCTAAGTTTGTGACTGTTATCATCTCTTTCTTATACCTTATTTATTATTAGCGGGTGCAAAATTAGTAAATAAATGGCAAAAAACCAAATTTTCTTTTCATTTGTTTGGCGAATTCACGGAAAGTTCGTACCTTTGCAGCCGCTTTTACGAGATAAGAGCACGAAATTCAATTATTTAACAACAAAATTACACATTTAAACAATGGCAACAAAAATCAGATTGCAGCGCGGCGGACGTAAGAGCTATGCTTTCTACCGCATCGTTATCGCTGACGCTCGTGCACCACGTGATGGTCGTTTCACTGAGAAGATTGGTACTTACAACCCAAACACCAATCCTGCCACAGTAGAACTTAATTTCGAGCGTGCACTCTATTGGGTCGAGTGTGGTGCACAGCCAACCGACACTGTTCGTAACATCCTTAGCCGCGAGGGCGTCTATATGATGAAACACCTGAAGGGTGGCGTCAAGAAGGGCGCATTCGACGAGGCTACTGCACAGAAGAAGTTCGAGGCTTGGAAGGCTGACAAGCAGAATGGTCTGAACAAGATTGCCGAGGCTGAGGCCAAGGCTAAGAAGGACGCTGCTGCTGCCCAGCTCAAGGCTGAGAAGGCTCAGAACGAGGAGCAGGCTAAGAAGGTAGCTGAGAAGAAGGCTGCCGAGGCTGCTGCCAAGGCTGAGGAAGAGGCTGCAAAGGCTGCTGAGGCCGCTGCTGCCGAGGCTCCCGCTGAGGAAGCTCCCGCCGCTGAAGCACCCGCTGCTGAGGCTCCCGCCGCAGAGTAATCGGGCTTCTCATCTTACAAGAAAACATCATCTCCCTGGGCATTACGCTCGGGGAGATGTGTTTTTCAATAAATGTGCAATCTCTTCCAAATATTTGCGGTCGGTTTCGTCGAATGTGGCCAACTCATCACTGTCAATGTCGAGCACAGCAGTCACCTTGCCGTCAACGCCAAACACCGGTACGACGATTTCAGAACGCGACGCGCTGCTACAGGCAATATGTCCCGGGAACTGTTCGACGTCGGGAACGATGACGGTCTCTGCCCGTTGCCACGCTGTGCCGCAAACGCCCTTGCCGAAAGCAATGTGCATACATGCAACAGGACCTTGGAAAGGGCCAAGAACCAACTCGCCGTCCGCCACCCGATAGAACCCCGTCCACCAGAATCCCATCGTCTGGTGAATGGCCGCAGCCACGTTGCTCATAACGGCTATCATGTCCTTCTCGCCCTCAATGAGCGCCGCTATCTGGCTTACCAGCAACTTGTATTGTTCTTCTTTCATGTTGCAAATTTACGCATTATTTCCGAAATACGCCACAGAAATGTAGGAAATTCGCTAAAAAATTTGGAAGTTAGTACTATATTTAGTACCTTTGCCGCCCCCGTGATCAATGCTGATTAGCTAAAATATCCAATCTTCAATTTTGCTTATGACTGGTGTGAAATCACATTTCCAAATATCGAGTTCAAACAAATAATCATCTTGATCAATATTAAGACTTATTATAATATCAGTTCCATCAGTATCTTTTAAAGTACACTCAGAAATCTGGGCCTTAAACATTCTCTCTTTGCATGAATGCCCGTCTGGAATCAGAAGGATACTCCCCATTCCACCATCATTCATAGGCGATGCTTTATAATAACAATGCCAAAATTTGTTTAAAGGGTATTCAGCTTTTTTAGCCAAATATTCTATCAAATCTATTTCTCCGCTTTTAAGCTCTCGACGTTGTTCCATAAGCACGACACTTTATTAAAACAAGAATACCTATATTAATAACAAATATTTCACATGATTTTGGTCGTAATAGCAGAAAGTGAAGTCGTCCTGACTGGTATTATAGATGTACTTTTCTGCCTAACAGTAGCCTTCGTCAAACTGATACTTGTCAATGCGTCCGTTCTTCAGCGTAAGGGTGCCGCCAAAAATCCTTTTCATATCCGTCACTTCTGCATATCGCATATCTTATATATAAATCTGTCAAACAAAACTCTTTTCCCAGCAAAATCTCCATATGTGTACCCCATCATTATGTGAAGATATATGGGAGAATATTCTCCATATCCTAAATGCGTTTTCAGATTAATGGCACATTGGAATTCTTCTCCCTTTTTTATAAAATCTTCAAATGTAAATTTCTCAGGAAGAGACTTCTGTATTCTTTCCATATCCTGAGCTACTTGAAACTTCTTGTCCTCAGGTACTTCATAAAAGACCATTTTATCGCTATACGTATGCTTGGTCTCTTTTAGAAATTTCTGAAAAGACTCGTATTCTTTTGG
>ONKX01000080.1 GCA_900318555.1 uncultured Prevotellaceae bacterium
TTTGGGTTGATGGTGACCAGCTGTCAGAACATAGTACTGTTACTGGAATGACTTATAGTGCCAGCAATCATACATTGTCGTTGAGCGGAGTTGTTGGTAAAAAAAATATTCTGAGTTCTCTTGAGTCGCTGACCGTGAGAATAACTGGAACAAACAAGTTGGGAACAATTGGATTTGACGGAGATGTAGTAGAAGAAGGTACGCTGACATTTGTCAAGAATGACCAAAGTACGGCTCCAGAGAACAGCCTGACATTGGAGAATGAGGACGGTGGCGGTGCCATCTACGGATTCACGGAAGTAAACATCCAAAGTCCCTTGATGCTGAAGACGCCTGCGACTGAATCTGGCAATGTCAATTGGGATGAAACGCCTAAGGTGGTGATAAGTGATGTGACAGAAGTTATCAACTATGACCTGACTGTTGCAGGAATAGCGGTGACCAGTACTAATGCTGTTGATGTGCTGAGTGACGGTACGGTGAGTTATGCGAATGGCATGCTGACGTTGAATGATGCTTCGCTCACAAGTGGCATTACCAGCAATCTGGATCAGTTGAAGATAGTCTTGGCGGGTACAAACAGCATTGCAGGAGAAATTACCGGTACTACCGGTACATTGTATTTCGCTACAGATGCTTCAGATGCCAAACTGACATTCACAACAACAGAAGAAAATGCCGTTTCCGGGTTCTCTGAAGTGAAATATCTGAACGGTCTTAGAATGAAGTCGGTCGCTGGCGGCTATGATGTCTCGATACCTTCAGATTATAATTTGATGGTGAACGGTATCGCCGTTACATCGGACAATCGTAGGGATGTGTTTGGTGATGGCGGTTCCGTGATTTATGACGGAGAGTATACGCTGATACTGACGAATGCTGAGCTGACGCAGAAGATTGAGCTGGGCAGTGATAACACGCTTGACCAGCTGTACATCCACCTGGCAGGACAGGAAAACACGATTACATCGGCAGATAATGTTATTGTTGCCAATGCGAAGTCCAATATAGAGTTACACTTCGTAACCAATGGTAACTCTCCTGGTAAGCTGGTTTACACTTCGACGAATGCGTCGAATCCTACATTGGAAGGTGCTTTCACCGGATTCAAGAAGGTGTCGTTCGACAATGAATTGGAAGCTATACTGAGTGGCAAGACCATTACCTTTGCACAGAAGATAGAGCCAATTATCAATGCTGATCCCACTTCCGGCAAGAGTTCGAATGCCAATGTGGACTTAACAGATGCTAATACCGAAATGGAGCAATATAATACTCCTGGTGCTAACCTGAACAATATGATAGTAGGCGACATCCTGTTTACGCTGAATGATGATGGCACCAAAGACTCTCCTGATGGTTATGATGGAAGTAATGTTGTCATCAATAGTGAGGTGTCGGATGAAGATTTGGCAGCTGCAATGAATCTTGAGCCGGGATCTGATGCCTTTAATGAGAAGTTCACAGGTCTTACATTTAAGCTTCCCGCGAGCACGGGTACCATATCTATAGAAGCTTGGAGTCTGAACGGCCACCAGATGTGCGTAAAGATTGGCGATCAGACGGCTACCTATATTACACTGACGGATACCCCGACAACATACGATATTGACTATACATGCAGTTCCGATACGTATGTTTACATCTACCTGCCTAAGGCATCATCGAGCAGCGCACCTCGTCACGTACGTGGACGTATTGGACCGAAGTCGGGTGTTTCCGGTGGTTTGGGCAATATCTCGGTATCGAGCAATAGCATGGTATCTGCGGCAAGCAGTCAGCCTGCGTCTAATTATATGCTGCTGGATAGAATGGCTGCTGACGCGATTATTTCAAGTGTCATTCCTGGTGAGGGTCTGGCGTTCAATGATGCGTCTATTACTGACCTCGAGGACGATATGTTCCTGACGGGTGGTGGCGCCTCAAGTGCTCCGCGCCGTGCAGCAGCTCCTGCGCTGAAGATCAGTTCTAACCTGCCGTTTATCGATATGCGCGGCACTTCCATCAAGAATATGGAGGTAAGCCGTTTGTCCGGTCCGTTCAATGGTGTGCCTGAGAATGTCTTTATCTATATGCCTGCAGGTAACACGACATCGGAGAAGAACGTTGTGATAGGCGATGTCTGCGACCGCATGGAGTTGAAGGCAGAGCTGCCGGGTTCTGGTGAGAATGAAGCCAAGCCCTTTAAGGTTTCGAAAAACTTCACTGCCGCTCAGGCTACCTTGATGCGTACTTTCGCTGAAGGCGGTGATGAGTCGAAGGCTACTATCTATCTGCCTTATGCCATTCCTCAGGAGGATGCCAATCTGTTAGGACAGTTCTTTGAGTTCAATGGCATCGACGGTGGTGTAGTGAAAATGACGAAGGTTACTTCGGGCGGACTGAAGGCCAATAAGCCTTACATCTTCCAAGCAAAGGCTGGTGGAGTGGTCAACCCAGAGGTCAAGATCGTAACGGTACAGGGAATGCCTGGCGAGACAGAAGGATTCAAGGGCGTTTACGAGCAGACGACCTGTGGCGGTGACAATTGGTACGGTTATGCTGCAGAGGAGGTTGACGGTGCTACGATAGGACAGTTCGTCAAGCTGGGAAGTGGTGCTTCTATTGCTCCGTTCCGTGCGTATATGGTGGCTGATGGTAATGCGCCGAGCTACGCTATCCGTTGGGGTGGAGTAGATGAGGAAACAACTGCCATTGAGGAGCCTGAGATAAAGACTGTCAACGAGCGTAAACCTGTTGAGGGTTGGTACACGCTTACTGGAGCACGTCTTATGGGTCAGCCTACGAAACCTGGACTCTACATTTACAACGGACGAACTGTTGTGGTGAAGTAATGAAACTTTCCTGTGAACATTAATTAGAAAATAGAACACAATATGAAGAATAATAAGAAGATGTATGTCACGCCACAGATGGAAGTGGTGAGGATAGAGGAGCGAGTTTCATTGTTGGCTGGTAGTTACAATGGACAAGTGAATGCTCCCGAAATAGATACCTTCGACGACGCGGAAGTCTTTGAAGGCGTAGGGCTCGATATTTTTGGGATACCGGGATTAGAGTAAATATCCTTTAGGAGTTTTCGGAATCCATACGGGTTTTCATACCGAAAGAGGCGGATTTTTAGGAATCTGCCTCTTTTTTTTGAAAAAAGTCCCGAAAAAGTTTGGCAGTTTCGCAAAAAGTGATTACCTTTGCACCCGCAAATCAGAAATAGGAACTAATTTGCCGCCCGGTTTTCGGGAAAAAGGAGGTTCCGTAGCTCAACTGAATAGAGCATCTGACTACGGATCAGAAGGTTGTGGGTTTGAATCCCGCCGGAATCACAAAGAAACGCCATCAAGAGAGATGTGACGTAACAAAATGCGGAAATAGCTCAGTTGGTAGAGCACAACCTTGCCAAGGTTGGGGTCGCGGGTCCGAGTCCCGTTTTCCGCTCCACATGTTGAACAAAAAAGAGCATTAGGACGCTGGGTTCTAATGGTAAAAATGCCCAGGTGGCGGAATTGGTAGACGCGCACGTTTCAGGTGCGTGTGCCGCGAGGCGTGCAGGTTCGAGTCCTGTTCTGGGCACTCTTTTTTAACGCGCTACTTTGAGGGGGTAGTGTCAATTGCGACGTGGGAGTTCGAGTCTCCTCCTCTTCACTTGTTTGCGGAATTTTCGTGCAAGTCGAGCGCAGGAAGTTTACTTGATGCCGAGACGCCGCCGAAAATAGCGACTGTCGAAGACAGGCGGAAATAGCTCAGTTGGTAGAGCACAACCTTGCCAAGGTTGGGGTCGCGGGTCCGAGTCCCGTTTTCCGCTCTTTTTTTATACGGAAAAACAAAACAACCTTTTTAGATGAACTTATATATTCGATACTTTGACCAGGAAGTATTGGTTAAAAATGCTGATGAGGCAGTTGCTTTTCTCTCCGAGATTGAGGAGGTGGGAATGAATCCAATGCTTGAGCGCGACATTCGTGAGTATGTCGATAGTAACGTCATTTATCCCAAGCGTTACAAGGTTCGTCCGCGTGTTTATTTTATCATCATCAAGACCGAGGCAGAAACAATGGAAGACTTTAAGGAGAAGAAGGCCGTGCGTCCTGCTAGCCCTGCTCCCAAACAGGAGGCTCCCGCGCTGGTGCGTCTGAACGAGGAACGCTTCGGCTGGTACGAGGGAGCGCTCGATTTCAAGCGCGTCGCCATTGTTCCTGGCACGAATAAGTTCCAGTATCGCGACACGCATTTCGTGGCTCGCTGTAAGGCGGTGTCGGGTATGGACTGCTACAATCGCATTGTCGACCATTTGAGCGAGCGTGTGGATCCCCGCAGCCAGTTCCCTTCTGCCAAGGGCAAGAATTTCAAGTTCACTTTCTTAGGACTTTGCAAGTAAGCGCTTATGAATAAGGTGATGTTGATAGGTAACGTAGGTCAGGACCCTGAGATCCGTTATGTCGATCAGGGTGTTGCCGTAGCGCGCATCCGTCTGGCTACGACAGAGCGCGGCTATACGTTGCAGAATGGCACGCAGGTGCCCGACCACACCGATTGGCATAATGTCATCCTGTGGCGCAAACTGGCCGAAATCGTCGAGAAATATGTCCATAAGGGCGATAAACTGTATATCGAAGGCCGTATCCGTTATTCTACCTACGACGACAAGCAGGGACAGCGTCGCAGCATGACGGAAATCTGGGCCGACAATCTGGAGTTGCTCTCTCCGCGTTCATCATCTGCGGCTCCTTCCGAGACAGACGCAACGACTGAGTAAGTATGGACGAATATCTTCAACAATTCTCTCAGTTTTTCGACGGTGTGACGCTGATGGCCCCATCGTTAGGTGCTATTATTGCCGGTGTGTTGGCCTGCCTGCTGTTGCTGGTATCAGGCTTTGCCTCTGGTTCTGAGATAGCATTTTTCTCTTTGTCACCGAGCGATTTGAACGAGCTCGACGAGGAGCGCACTTCCGAAGACATCAAAATCAAACAGCTGCGCGAGGATTCTGAGCGGACGCTGGCGACGATACTGATTACCAACAATCTGGTGAACGTCACCATCATCATGCTGCTCAACTATTTCATTGCGCACGTCATTGACTTTGGCGGCTCCTACTGGCTGCAGTTCCTGTTCGTCACCGTTCTGCTGACGTTCCTCCTGCTGCTCTTTGGCGAAATCATGCCGAAGGTCTATGCCGGACAACACTCGCTCAGCTTCTGTCGTCGGGCCGTCAGTGGCATCATGTTCTTCCGTAAGTTGTGCTATCCCTTTGCCTCCATTCTCATCAAGTCGGGCATCCTGGCAGATAAAATGGTGCGTAAGGAGAGCCACGTGCTCAGCGTCGATGATTTGGAGCAGGCGCTGGAACTGACCGATAAGGACGATATCCGCGAGGAGAAACGCATGCTCGAGGGTATTGTGCGCTTTGGCGACGAGACGGCGAAGGAGATTATGACGTCGCGTCAGGATGTTGTCGACCTCGACTTCAAGGCGTCGTTTGCCGAAGTGCTGCGTTGTGTTGTGGCGAACAACTATTCGCGCATTCCCGTCTATCAGGACAATAGCGACAACGTTCGTGGCATCCTGTATATCAAGGATTTGTTGCCCCACCTGTCGAAAGGCAGCAGTTTCCGCTGGCAGTCGCTCATCCGTCCGCCGTATTTCGTTCCCGAGACGAAGAAGATTGACGACCTGCTGCGCGAGTTCCAGGAGAACAAGGTGCATATTGCCATTGTCGTCGATGAGTTTGGCGGCACCAGCGGTATTGTGACGCTGGAGGATATTCTGGAGGAGATTGTAGGTGAAATCAACGACGAGTACGATGAGGACGAAAAGAACTATGTGCGCGTCAATGCCAACACCTTTGTCTTCGAGGGCAAGACGCTGCTGTCTGACTTTTACAAGATTCTGCACGTTGATGACGAAATCTTCGAGGAGGTCGAGGGTGATGCAGATACCATTGCGGGATTGTTGCTTGAAATCAAGGGTGACTTCCCGAAGCTTCACGAGAAGATAGAATATAAGAACTTCACCTTCGAGATTCTCGATATGGAAGAACGGCGAATCTCAAAGGTAAAAGTGATTATACACGCACAAGACACAGAAGAGACTAAATAAAATTACTCTTGGAGAAATTCTTTTTTCTCCAAGAGTATTTTCTTTTACTCCAAAAGTATTTTTACTCCCAGCCGAAGCGCGTCCAATCTATTATGCGGCTCCAGGCAAAGTTCTGCACCGTTTGGTTCAGCGGCAAAGCGCCGTAGCTGTAGCCTTGTCCTTCTCTGGGGGTGAACATACTCACGCAACCGTATTTCAAGTTCGGGTCAAAAGTGGAGAATGCCTGATATTGTTCATAGAACTCCGTCATCCATTTCATGGACATCCGATAGTAAGGCACTGCCTGCTGGTAGATGCTGTCCCACGTCGTAAAATCTGCTGCCGACAACAGCCGTTCCATGATGGCCCTCATGTCGTACATCACGTCCACAGGCCAATACGAAAAGGAGTTGTAACAATAGAACGCAATGCTCGACAGGTCAGGACTTTTGGGATACTGCGGATAGCCGCCCTGAGCGCGCTCCAGCATATCGTGCGTCATATTCGCCAAAGCACCGATGTATTTCGTGTCAATGACTGACAGCGGCACACTATAGCCGTCCTTCATATACGGCCATCTGCTGCGCTCCACATAATTCAGGTTGTCGAAGTCGGCATAATAATCATAATAGGTGTCGATGATGCCCCGATACATGTTGCTGCCGCTCTTAAACAGCATCGGCACTATCAAGTTGTAAGGAGCACCGTAGCCCGGAATTTCGGCAGGCGAACCAATCATGTACTCCGTCACGTCCTTCAGCTCGTAAGCAGCTTCCACACACATCATGTTGCAGCAGTCGGCAAAGATGTAGCTCAGCTTCGGCATCACGTTTTTCGTCTGCAGATCCTTCAGCGCACTGGCCATCTGCGTGATATTCATCCACTTACCGCCACTGCCGCTACCTGTTTCGTCGATGCCGTAGGCACGATGCTGGGCAATGGTGTCTTTCTCTACGAGCCATCCCGAACCGTGTCCCCACAGCACCAAACCGTATTCCTTCGACGGACACAGTCCCGCCACGCGCTCCAACACCTCGCTGAACAGATTGGGGTCGGAGGCGTAGAAATCGGTAGAATACTTATACAGCGTGTCCACCGGCTGCCGCTTGTCGTTCTTGATTTCTGCGATAAAGGGTTTGCTATCGTTCAAGTCGACAAACGCCACCAGTCGTCCGTCCGACGGAATGCCTGCAGCCCCCGCCTGCATCTCCTGGATGTCGCTTATTGCAGCACCCGACAGGTTGTTGTCGCCCGAGATATATACCATCACAGTTCTCTGGGTATCTTTCTTCACGGGCTCGTCGTTGTCCTTCTTACATCCTGCCAACAGGATGACTCCACATAATATGATAAACAGTTTTCTCATTGCTGTTGTTCTTGTTCAAACATTGTATATTGTTCTTGCTGCTGCTTGCGCAAACGCTCCTGATACCACCACAGGCCGAACAGCATACCGACTGCCATCAGCACCATATACACCCAGACGGCCGTTTTCGACAGCAACGGACTCGGGGGCACTGTGATTTCAATGGTTCGTGTGTCGTAAGCCTCAGGTGACTCCATCAAGAATGCCTTCACGTGGAAGCGATATGTTCCTGCAGGTACGTTGTGGTAGTGTGCCGTGCGCGTCTTGTCGGCATTCACCCAGTCGGGGTCGTAGCCGTCCAACTTATACTGATACACTATGCGGTGCTGCAGCTGATAGTTCAGTGCTGCAAAGCGGAATGCAAATGCGGAACTGTGTGAGGGCAGCTCCACCTTGCGGCTCTCGGGCACGTAGTAGTCGTAGGTGTCGTTCAGTCGCGGACTCTGCAACTCGTCGTTCAGATAGAAGTCCGTGATGCGCAGTTTCAGCAGCGAACCCGTCGCATTCTTCAGCTTCTTACGGTCGATGGTGTAGTATCCGTTCAGCGTTCCCACCAGCACGTTTCCCCCTTCACCCATCATGACGGAACCCTCCGAGCACATCGTCTCGTCGACACCGTCCAACTGCGAGTAAGTGGTGAAAATCTGTTTCTTCACGTCAAACGAGCTCAGCACGTGGTCCGTCGAGAACCACACGTTACCCTTCTCGTCGAAGGCCATGCCGCGAATCTCCTCCGAAGGCAGGCCGTCGGCAATGCCGTAGTTCTTGAATTTATATCCGCCATGCTCGTCGCGGCCCGTGACATAGCTCAGACCACCACTGTTCGTACCAATCCACATCGTACCGTTGGCGTCGCAGGCCAAATAGACGATGTCGTTACTCATCAGGCCGTCCTCCAGGCGGTCCGTCATCCGCATCTCCTCGATGGTGACGTTGTTGTTCCTCATCTGCATGATGAGAATACCGTCCGTCGTGCCTGCCCACACCTTGCCGTCCTTGGCGACAGCCAGTGTGCGCACCTTCTGGTGGGCGCCCTGCGGATAGCGCTTCAGCGCGTTCTTCGCGTGGATGGCGATATATTTGCCGGCTTTGTTCTTGCGCAGGATGTTCACGCCACCGCCGTACGTTGCTATCCAGATGTTGCCCTCGTGGTCCTCAACGGCCTGATAGGCGGCATTGTTGCTTAACGACCATGCGTCACCGTCCGTATGACAGATGTTCTGCACGTTATATCCGTCGCCGCTGGGCGTAATCTTAAACACGCCCTTGTCCTTGTCGCACACCCAGTAGTTGCCCTGCGAGTCCATCGACATACCGTACGGACGACTGATGGGTGTACCCTTGGCGTCCTGGGTGATGGTACCAGTGTGGTTACCATGGGCGTCATAAATAAAAATCTTTCCGCGCTTGTTACACAGGAATGTCAGGTGGCGCTTGGCGTCGTAACACATGGCGCGCACCTCGTTGTCCATCGGGTGCTCCGACTCCGGCATCACCAGCGTCCTCGTAATCGTGCGCTTCAGGATTTCCAGTTTTTCCAGACCTCGGCGGATGGTCGATTCCCACACCACGCCGTCGTTCATCTCCAGACGGGCGTTCACCGAGTTCGACAGGTTCCACGGGTTGCTGGGGTCGTTGTGGAAGTACTCCACCTCGTCGGCTTCGCGGTTGTAGTATCCGTAGCCGCCGTGATTCATGCGCACCCAAACCAGTCCCAATGCCTCGGTAAATTCCGCACCGCGACTGGTGTATTCCGGCACGAGCACGCGCTGGTTGAAGAATTTCACGTCGCCCGTATCGGGATTCAGGCGGTAGGCACCATCGCCCGAGTCTGAAAACCATATCAGTCCGTTGCTGTCGACAAACAGTCCGGTAATCTCCTTTCCGAAGTCTTTCACCGTCTTCGGCTCCTGACCGTACGAGAATTCCATGATTTTTCCCGACCTGGTACCTGCGAAGATGTTGTATCCGTTCGAGGCCAGGCAGGAGATGTCCTCATCCAGGAAGAAGCCGCCCTTTTCCAGCGACAGGTTCGACGTGTTGATGCGGTGTACGCCTCGGTCGGTACCTACCCACAGGTCGTTGTGGTAGCCTTCCACCACACATTTCACCGTCATGTTCCGCGTCATGATCTGCTCCTGCTTCAATCCGTTGCGATCCAGGCGCAGCTTATAGAATCCCGTCTCACCGAACGACATCAGCACGTCGCCCACGCTCGTCACGTAGGGCACGAAGAAGTAGTCCACCTTGAATTCGCTGTGTCCGCTGATGCCTTCCAGCGGGTCTTCTATGCGGTCCGTCTGGCGGTTCAGCACGAATACGCGACCGTCGTACATCTTCAGCCACACGTTCTGCATCTGGTCGATGGTCATGCGGTCAATACGGTTGTGCAACCCCTTCACACCGCTGGTGATACCCGTGCGGTAATTGTAGAAGTTGTATCCGTCGAATCGCGACACACCGTTCCACGTGGCTATCCACACGAATCCGTAGTCGTCGTTATGGATGGCCGCAATGGTGTTGCTGGGCAGCCCGTCGTCGGTAGAGTAGTGGGATAATGAAGCCTGCAATTGCTGGGCGCTGGCATCCGTCGGAAACCAGAGCACCAGCATTGCAAGCAATGTTAGTAGACTCGTTTTGTAGTTTATAAATACCATTCTATGTGTTAATAGGCGAAGAGGGGATAGGCCTTCATCGTCTCGTTGACCTCGCCGCGTACTTTTGCAATCACCTGCTCGTTTTCGGGGTCGTTCAACACTTCCTCGATCCAGGCGGCAATCTGCACCATCAGGTCTTCCTTCGCACCACGTGTGGTGATGGCAGGAGTACCCAGACGGATACCGCTGGTCTGGAAGGCAGAACGTGTGTCGAACGGCACCATGTTCTTGTTCACGGTGATGTCGGCAGCAACCAGGGCGTTCTCGGCCACCTTACCAGTCAGCTCGGGATACTTCGAACGCAGGTCAACCAGCATCGAGTGGTTGTCGGTACCGCCGCTGACGATGCCGAAGCCGCGCTTTACCAGTTCCTCGGCCAGTACGGCAGCGTTCTTCTTCACCTGCTTGGCCCACTCCTTGAACTCAGGCTTCAGAGCCTCACCGAAGGCAACGGCCTTGGCGGCAATGACGTGCTCCAGCGGTCCGCCCTGCTGTCCGGGGAATACGGCGCTGTTCAGCAACTGCGACATCATCTTCACCTGACCCTTCGGAGTCTTGTAACCCCAAGGATTCTCGAAGTCCTTGCCCAGCAGGATGATACCACCACGGGGACCACGCAGGGTCTTGTGGGTCGTAGAGGTCACGATGTGAGCCCACTTCACGGGGTTCTCCAGCAGACCTGCGGCAATCAGACCAGCGGGGTGAGCCATGTCAATCATCAGCAGAGCGCCCACCTTATCGGCAATCTCACGCATGCGCTTGTAGTCCCACTCGCGGCTGTAGGCCGAGCCACCACCGATAATCAGCTTCGGCTTGTTTTCCAGAGCCAGCTTCTCCATCTCGTCGTAGTCCACGCGACCCGTCTCCTTGTTCAGGTTGTAACCCACGGGCTTGTAGAGGATACCTGAGGTGTTTACCAGCGAACCGTGTGAGAGGTGACCGCCGTGGTCCAGGTTCAGACCCATAAAGCAATCGCCGGGCTTCAACACAGCCAGCAGCACGGCAGCGTTAGCCTGTGCACCGGAGTGGGGCTGCACATTGGCATACTCGGCACCGAACAGCTTGCAAACGCGGTCGATGGCCAGCTGCTCCACCTTGTCCACCACCTGGCAACCGCCATAGTATCTGTGGCCGGGGTAGCCCTCAGCATATTTGTTGGTCAGGTAGCTACCCATAGCTTCCATGACCTGGTCACTTACAAAGTTCTCACTGGCAATGAGCTCAATGCCCTTCAACTGGCGCTGGTGCTCCTGCTCAATCAACTCGAAAATCTGATTGTCTCTTTCCATTGTTTGTTTATTGTGTTATAATAATGTATATCTTTGAGTCTGCAAAGGTACATATTTTTTCTCAAAACACGCTACGATTTGCCAAAAATCTTAGCACGCTTCGCATTTTTTCGCTTTCCTCATCGTTTTCTTAACAGTTCCACGATACGCGACATTTGGTTCGGAATGCGGATAGACTGCGGACATTTCGCCAGACATTCCTCGCAGTCCGTACAGCTGCGCGCCCACGCCTCGACGTTCGGCAGCGCCTTGCGCAGGCCGTCGGCAAACTGCTGTTTCTTCTCGGCATAGTCGGCAGCCGACTTGTCGGGCAGCGGCAGTATGTGGTTGTTCACCGCCTCGTTGTAGTACGCGAAATTGCCTGGGATGTTTACGCCGTAGGGACACGGCATGCAGTATTCGCACGTCGTACACGGTATGGTGGGGAATCCCGACATCTGGTCGGCAATCTCCGCCAGCAGTGCGTTCTCCGCCTCCGTACACACCTCCAGTGGCGAGAATGTCTCGACGTTGTCCACCAGGTGGTCCATCTGGTTCATGCCACTCAGCGTCGTCAGGATGTTAGGGTAGGAGCCCACCCAGCGGAACGCCCATCGTGCCGTGCTGTCGTTCGGACGGACGGCCTTCAGCTGGTCTTCCAGTTCCTTCGCCATCTTGCCGAAGGCGCCACCGCGCAGGGGTTCCATGATGACACACTGCACACCCGTCTTCTCACATTTATTATATAGGTACTCCGCATCGGCATCCTTCCGCCATCCGTTACCCATCGACGCGTGGCGCCAGTCCAGGAAGTTCATCTGTATCTGACAGAAGTCCCAGTGGTATTCCGACTGATGGTCCAACAGCCAGTCGAAAGGCCTCACGTCGCCGTGATACGAGAATCCCAGGTGCTTGATGCGTCCTGCCTCGCGCTCCTTCAGCAGGAAGTCCAGCAGGCCGTTGTCCAGGAATCGCCCCTTCAGCGCGTCCATGCCGCCACCGCCGATGCTGTGCAGCAGGTAGTAGTCTATGTGGTCCACCTTCAGGCGCTCAAACGACTGTTCGTACATCCGCTTCGACTTGTCGAAGTCCCACTGGTTCTCCCGCTGGTTCGACATCTTCGTGGCCACGAAGTATTTGTCACGTGGGAAACGGCTCAGCGAGTTACCCGTCAGCACCTCCGACTGGCCGCCCATATACATCGGTGCCGTGTCGAAGTAGTTCACACCGTGTTCGATGGCGTAATCCACCAGTCGGTCCACCTCCTCCTGCTCCCTGGGCAGGCGCATCATGCCGAACCCCAACAGCGAGATTTGTTCACCGCTACCGTGCTGTACACGGTAGGTCATGCGGTTCTGACCTACGGCCAATGGCGTTTTCTCGTCCTGTGCAAACATCCGCAGCGGACCCATCATACCCATGGCCACGGCGGCGCCTGCACCCATACCCATGCGTCGCAGGAAATCTCTGCGACTCATGTTCCTCTTGTCATTTTTGTCAGTCATAGTCTTCGCCTTTTTGTTTTCGGTTTAATGTATATCTGCTGCGCAAAGTTACGTAAAAAAAGTGAGCTGACCAAACATCAGCCCACCTTTTTTATTTAGAATGGGCCATAGCCCATACATGACGTTGTTCCCAGCGCCGTGGCGGCCGCCGTGATGGCTGCTACTATCACCTTCAACAGCACATCCCAAAATACTTCTTACCTCTAAAAGAGTTGCCCCGCGAGGGGGCGAACTCTTTACAATGTTCAATGTTCAACGTTTTAATCCTGTCCCATGTCGTCGTCGTTGCCTCCGTTGCCGCCACCATTCGTGTTATTCGTGCCATTCGTGTTCGAACTATCACCGCCACCATTTTCGTTTTGGTTTTCGTTTTCGTTCGAACCCTCGTTGTCCTCCACATCTCCGCTGTCGCCGGAGGTGACACGCTTCAGCACGTTGCCGTCCTCGTCCAGACAGGTAATCTGGATGCTGGTGTTCTTCAGCTCGTCCTTCACGTCTGTGTTGGGGGTGAAGATGATGCGGCGCACGGTGATCAGGTTGGTCTTCACGTCCTCCAGCTCAGCCACAGCCTTCGAGCGAACGCCGAAGCGCATGGTGCCAAGTCCGGGCAGGGGTACCGAGTGACCCTCAGTGGCCCACGTACGGATTACTTCACCTGCGGCATCCCAAGCCGCCTTGATTACACCTGCAGAGATACCGCTGTGGGTAGCAGCCTCCGAAAAGACCTTCTTCTCTGCAATCGGAATGTACAGGTCGGGACGCATCACGAACTTCATTCCAGGGTTCTTACCCAGCTTCACTTCACGTCGTTGTGCAATTACTTTAATAGCCATAATTTTTAATCTAGTTTAGTTTTTGTGTTAGTTTGTAATAAATTTATCAATTCTCAATTGTCAATTATCAATTAGCATTGAAGGGGCCCATTAAAGGAAAATCTTGCTATGATTAATGCGCGCAATTTCTAGATTTAACCCTCGCAATTTTTATCCTTAATCTTGCATCTCTGCCACTCTCAATTTGACAATGCAACTGCGGTGCAAGGCGAATGCAGAGCCGAGCTCGCTCGAGCTATGCTGAGCCGCAGCCCGCAGTGTACTCGCATCTCAATTGCGAGTACAAAGGTACGAATTTTTTCACATGCTCGCAAATTAAAACGCAAAAATCCACCATTTTTGCACCCTAATTTCCAACCCTATTTTGCAATAATTATTCATTGTGTGTGTTACCCCTGTTTCTTACCTTGAAAACATCTACGTTTCGGATTTTCGGACTTCTGACATTCGGACGTTTTGATGTTTTCAAATTGCACAGAACAATAGAATACTTATATATAATATATATATTATATATAAGTATTAAATAACTTCAATACAGCAATAAGCGATAGCGACGCTATGCTATAATAATATATTTTGCAAATAATCATGTGCAAAATTTGACCCATAAGCGAATTTTCTCGCGACTCAACAATCGAAATGCAAGCATTTATTGCATTCGCTGTTCAAAAATTTGGTTCTTTCAAAGATATTCCCTATCTTTGCATCACTAATATAAAACGAACATTATGGCAAATAATCAAAATACAAACTCATCGACTAGGTGGTTTACGACGATCCTAAGGATGTATTCGCCCGCATTGAGGCCCTTGAGGCGCAGTTTGCTGCTAAGCAGCAGGAGTTTAAAGAGAAGTATTTGTAATGGCTATGGAGGAAATAAAAGATAACAACCTAATTGTCGCGCAGGCTGCGCAACAATCTCTGATACAGGATTTGCGTCAAATAATAGAGCAAGCCCGTGGTCGTGTAGCTGCTACAGCCAACTATGCCCAGACCATGATGTACTGGCATATTGGCGAGCGCATTAATCGTGAAGTGCTTGGAAATCAGCGTGCTGAGTACGGAAAACAAATTGTCGCGACAGTGGCGCGACAATTACAAGAAGAATTTGGACGGAAAGGATTTGATGAGAAAAGTATCCGTAGAATGATGCAATTTGCTACGCTTTTTCCCGATTCACAAATTGTCGCACCACTGGCGCGACAATTGTGGTGGTCTCATTTTGTGGAAGTTATGCCACTAAAGGATGAACTGCAACGTGAGTTTTATCTGACGATGGCAGCATCGGAAAGATGGAGTAAAAGAACCCTTCAGGCAAAGATTGACGGTATGCTCTATGAACGCACAGCTATCAGCGGAAAACCAGACGAGTTTATCAAGAAAGAACTCTCCACCTTGCGCAACGATAATGTGATGTCGCCAGACTTAGTATTCAAGAGCCCGTATTTCTTGGAATTCACAGGACTCAAAGGCTTTTATAGTGAGAAGAGTCTGGAAGATTGCTTGGTGGCTCATTTAGAGCAGTTCATCATCGAGTTGGGCAATGGTTTCAGTTTTGTGGCCCGTCAGAAGCGTATGATTATCGACGGTGAGGACTTTTATCTTGATCTGTTATTCTATCATCGTCGCCTGCATCGCCTGATAGCCATAGACTTAAAGAAAGGTCGTTTTAAGGCAGAGTATAAGGGACAAATGGAACTCTATCTGCGTTGGCTTGAAGCCAATGAAATGGAGCCTGGTGAAGAGCCGCCACTTGGATTGCTACTCTGTACAGAGGGAAGTGAAGAACAAATTGAACTGCTGCAACTTGACAAGGCTGGTATTAAGGTGGCGAAGTATCTTACCGAACTGCCTTCGCGCCATGTGCTGATGCATCAGATTCAGAAATCATTAGAGGTAGCAAAGGCACGATTTGAAAACTATAGTGAGGAAGAATTGAAATAAAGGGGTCGAACTGTCCCTCGTCACAATTGACTAACTTTTTCCCAAGGAAAAAATAGGCTGCATCTCAGAAAAATTCAAATAAATTTGGTTTTTCGTTCGATTTGCACTATCTTTGCACACAGTAGCGTGCGAAGCTGCTTTCGTTCTCACACCTGAAGGTATGAGTGTGGCGTTGCGAGCGGCTATTGATGCGAGCATCATGGCTCTCGCTTAACCGCAGCTTTGTCAGAAAATAACTTGAAACGATAGACATGGCAAAAACAAGGATAAAGGTGGCAAAAAATGCTGAGGAGATAGGCAGCAGCAAGGAGTTATACAACTTCTTGTATGAGGCCTGTAATATTCTCCGTGGACCAGTGTCGCAGGATGCCTTTAAAGAATATATCACCCCCTTGCTCTATTTCAAGCGCATCAGTGATGTGTATGATGAAGAGACGAAAGCTGCATTAGAAAATGACCTACATTCCGTATTATGGATAGTTTTATTTGCAGAGTAAATCCGCTAAATCTGTAAGTCGTTGATAATCAATAAGTTCTTTTTTGCAGAGTAAATCCTAATGTAATAGATATGGTATCCGGTGAGATAATGTAACAAAACGTAAATCTAAAGAAAATGTACAAACCACCCCTTTATTGATGGTAATGGCCGTATGGGCCGTTTCTGGCAAACAATGTTGTTATCTCGCTGGAAAGGTATATTTGCATGACTGCCTGTTGAAACCATCGTTAAGGAACATCAGCAGGATTACTACAATGTCATCGCTAAGTGCGATGCTGCTGGCAATAGTACTGCCTTTGTGGAATTTATGCTTAGATGCTTGCTGGATGCGATGGAGAATTATGAAGATACAGAAGAAGAAATAGAAAGACTGCACGATAAACTGCACGATAATATTCCTAATAAAGTTCCTAATAAACTCAAACAACAATATCCTGGGCTATCAGATGCCGTATGGGATGTGTATCTGGAATTGAAGGAAGATGCTTATGCTTCAGCAGAGACCATTGGCAGTCGTTTAGGCATCTCTCCATTCTTCGTGAAGCAGGGCTTATTGTCCGTGTGGGCAGCAACAAAACAGGCTATTGGAAAGTAATTCGTATATAAATCGTACATATTTTAAGCGAACTTTAAGTAAACTTTAAACGATATGGCATATTTTAACGAAGAGATTGTTTCTGTTGCTCAGCGGAGCAAAATACATACTTTTTAGATACTTAAAAAATAAAATTAAGATTCTCCACCCGTCGCGAGATTCGTGGAGTTTTTTTTATGACAATCCGCCCCCTCTAATAAAGCCATATCATTTATTTTGCAAATAATCATGTGCAAAATTTTGCAATATGAAAAATAATGTTTATCTTTGCAGGTGCATTGTGGCAATAACCCTGCCCAATAGAGGGTCGGGGCCGCTTTGCAAGGACATCGTGGGATAGATTATGTATCTATAATCTGAAGAGGCCTTCGTTACAAAGTCCTGGAAAAACTTTTTAGAAACGACCTCGGAGGAAGTTAGGTACGCCTGATAGGCGTGCCCTTTCTTCGTATTTCGTTTCTAGGCTAACTTCCAGGACGGCTGTAACAAGGAATACATGAAGAGAAGGGTACGTTTTTCTTTTCCCCTAACATTGACAACTTAAAACAATGAGTGTAAACAATAAAAATAAAGGCGTGAAATATACGTTTTCTGGTCATGAGTCGTTTCCTTGTAAGTCCTTGTGGCTTAAGAAGGGTTATGATTTCGTGGTAGATGGAGATGACTTCAACAGTCCTGAAGCCGTGATTGGATTGGGTGTTGGCAAGAATATGGTAATCTCCATCCGATTTTGGCTAAAAGCTTTTGGTATTACAGAGAATGACAAAAGTACGTGGCTGGGTGATTATCTATTTGATGATGTAAGTGGCAAGGATAAGTATCTGGAAGATATTGCGACCCTGTGGTTGCTCCACTTCAATCTAGTATTTTCAGAGGAAGCTACACTTTACAAGATGTTCTTCTGTGGTGTTCAGCGCGAACGCACCCATTTTGAGAGGGACATACGTGAAACTGAGAATGGTGGAAGCTAATAAGATGACGCTGTTCAATGCCAATACTGTGAAGAAGGATATTGGCGTACTCTTGCAGAACTACGCATTGCCTCGCAAAGCGCAATCCAATGAGGACTTCTCATCATTGCTGATTGACCTTGACTTGATTCGCCAGAGCACAGAGGGGAAAGGCTATTACTTCAACGTGGATGGCAAGCGCAAGGTTACGAAGGAAATATTCCTTTATGGCTTGCTGAAACTGAAAGAACAGGAAGGTGATAACACTATTCCTTTCGACACTATTCAGGAGAGAGTTGGGCTGGTGTTCTGTATGCAGGACTTCGAGACCATCGAGATGCTTAAGCAGTTGGCCAGCGATTACAGCCAGTATTTCACCTATAGTGATGTTGCTGGTATAAAACAAGTTCAGTTCACCAAGGACTTAGATGTTAAACAGGTTTTAGACGATTATTATGGCAAAGACATTTAGTTTATCTGCAAACATAGAGAACGGCTTTGCCGAAGGGATGCAATACCTGGTAACGCCGAATGCGATTCACAACATTGTGAACGATTTCCGTATTGGCATTCATTCCTTCACCATCATTGGTTCATACGGCACAGGCAAGTCCAGCTTCCTGCTGGCTTTGGAGGCAGACTTGAAGAAGACTGGCAAGCAGAAATATCTGTTGGATTCCAAAAACCTCTCTGATGCCAAGTCTTTTGAGATTATGAACATCGTGGGCGACTATGCTGAGATGTCTACACTGCTGAGCAAAGCCCTGAATGTGGAGGGCAATACTACCAGCATTCTGGATAGCTTGAAGAACTATTATACTCAATGTCAGAAGAAAGGAAAGTTCCTGCTGATAGTTGTTGATGAGTTTGGCAAAGTACTGGAACATGCAGCCAAGAACAATCCAGAGAAGGAATTATATTTCTTGCAGAAGTTGTCTGAGTTGGTGAATGTTCCAACTCGTCAGATAATGCTTCTTACTACGCTTCATCAGAACTTTGGTGCATACGCCAAAGGCCTAACTGAAGAACAAGCTAACGAGTGGACCAAAGTAAAGGGACGTTTCAAAGAGATAATCTTTGTGGAGCCAGTAGAGCAATTACTGTATCTTGCTTCTGCCCAATTGCAGGCAAACAATGAATTCAAGCCTGACAATAATATTACGACCCTTTATGAATTGGCAAAAGAGACGCGCTATGTCTCAAAGGACTTCCCACTTGATACTGCTGTACAGTTATATCCGTTGGATCTCTTCTCAGCCTACACTATCACAACAGCCATTCAGCGATATGGTCAGAATGAGCGTTCGCTCTTTACCTTCTTGGCAGCCAAAGGCACCAATTCTATTTCTGAATTTGAGCCAGCAGATCATCTGACATACAATCTGCAGAAGGTCTATGATTACGTGCTTTACAACTTCTATTCCTATCTAAAAGATGCCAATGCCGACTCAATGACTTGGAGCACTATTCAGGTATCTATTGAGCGTGTGGAAGGTCAGGACTGGAGCAATGAAGAGGAAATGCTACAGGCAGTACAGTTGGTGAAAGCCATTGGTCTGCTGAACCTCTTTGGTACAGCCGGATTCAAACTTACAGAAAGGAATCTGACGGACTATGCCCGTGAGGCAATGGCGATAGACAATGCCAAGGAAATCATTCAGAAACTAACAGCCAAGAAAATCATACGATATGCGGCTTATAAGGAGCGTTTGATGCTATTTGAGGGAACTGACGTTGACCTCGAAGCAGAGATTCGAGAGGCTGGCATGATGGTATCACGTCCTGTCACTTTCGTCGATGAACTGAACGTATTTTTCAATCGCAGAATTTCTCCTGTTAAGGCACACTTCTATCAGAAAGGCACGCCACGATTCTTTGACTACATGATTCGTGAAGAGCCCTTGGATGCTGTGCCTACTGGCGATACTGACGGCTACATCGAGTTGATATTCTCTACGCACAAAAAAGCGTTGGAGGAAATCAAGAAGTTCAGTTCAGAAACTGACCATGCTCTGATATTTGCTTACTTCACCAATACGGAAGACATCATTGACCACCTCTATAATATCAAGAAGTACATGTACCTATTGGAGCGTGTGCTCGACAAGAATGACAGGGTGGCTGTGTCTGAAATCCAGAAGTTGAAGGAGTATGAAGAGACCTTGCTCAACAAGGCCATCAGCGATAACCTCTTCTCATACAAGAATCGAGTCGTTTGGGTATTTGCAGGCAAGGAGCAGAAGGTAGAATCTCATCGTGACTTCAACCAGTTGCTGTCAAGAGTCTGTAACGAGGTTTACAGCAAGACCCCCGTGATGAATAACGAACTGTTCAACAAGCATAAACTCAGTGGTACGATAACAGCTGCTCGCAAGAGCTATCTGACCTATCTGACAGAGCACTATTCTGAGAACGGAATGGGTTACCCTGAAGACAAGTTCCCACCTGAGAAGACCATCTATTCATCTTTACTTTTGAATACTGGCCTGCATCAGAACGGAGATTTCGCAGATGCACCTACCAACAAGGGATTCATGCCTTTGTGGGATGCCTGTGAAGAGTTCTTGAATAGTTCGGAGAATAAGGCTAGAAAGATATCAGAGCTGATAAAGATACTATCTACGCAGCCCTATAAGATTAAGCAAGGATTTTTGGAGTTCTGGATTCCTACTTATCTCTTCATCAAGCGTCAGGACTTTGCGCTTTATGACGCATCGAAGGGTGCATTTATGCCTAATGTGAATATGGAGTTCTTTGATTTGCTCCAGAAACATCCAGGCGATTTTGAAATCAAGAAGTTCGCTGTTGATGGTGTAAAGTTGGGGTTCTTCAACCAATATCGTCGTTTCATCAATCTGGGCGATGAGTTCACTATCACCAATGCCAGTTTCATTGAGACCATTAAGCCATTCCTTAGTTTCTATGTGCGATTGGACGAATACACCAAGCATACTCGCAAGTTTGACCACGAGTCAACAATGAGATTCCGCGATGTGCTTGCCAAAGCTAAAGACCCTGAGAAGGCTTTCTTTGAGGACTTGCCAGAGGCTCTTGGCTTTACTCAGGAGAAACTAAAACAGGAAGAGTTTATCAATGAGTATGGT
>ONKX01000081.1 GCA_900318555.1 uncultured Prevotellaceae bacterium
CTTGGAAATCATCCGTACTGTGTTTTCATACCCAGAGACGTATGCCGTTGTTCTGAAGGAAACGGGAAAGCCCATCGGCTGTATAGGTTTGAAAACAGGAAATGCAACGGACTTGACTGAACGCGACGATGAATGCGAACTTGGATATTGGCTGGGTGTGCCGTATTGGGGACAGGGGCTCATGACAGAGGCCGCAAAGGAGATGGTTCGTCATGCATTTGAGGATTGTGGGATGATGAAAATCTGGGTTGGCTATTACGATGGTAACAATCGCTCGAAGCGGGTACAGGAAAAGTGTGGATTCAAATACCAGTGGACTACCGACAACGTGGATGTGCCATTGATGCATGAGACGCGAAAAGGGCATGTCAGCAGTCTCACAAAGGAAGAATGGATAATCCTATGACTGACTACGATTCCATATGGCGCACACAAGATGACATCAGGACGGTTGTGAATGCTCAATCAAATAGCTTTTTCCAAATCCACAACACAGTTACAGCACCAACGACGCAGAACACGAAGTTGGTGAGATAGCCTTTACCAAGTAGTTCTATGTTCAGCAGATGGCTGATGAAAGTACCAGCATAGCTGCCAATGATACCGATGATAAGGTTCATGCAGCATCCTTTCCCCTCACCACTCATAATCATAATGCGGTTGGCGATATAGCCTACGAAGATGCCTGTCAGTATAGGCCAGGCCGTAAATTCTGCAATATGTTGTAGCATATCTTATTAAATCAGAGGGCACGGACGGTGCAAACCGAATGCAATAGAGCTTGCTCTAATTGCTGAGGTGCAGCCCGTTCTCGCAAATTTCTTTGCAAAGTTACTCATTTTTCCTTAATTATTCGTATCTTTGCAGCCAACATTACAAAACTTTAAGAGAATTATAGATATAACTTCACAAAATATTGAGCTATGACAAAAAAGATTATGTTTGGTGCTTTTATGGCACTGTTAATGACAAGTTGCTACAACGGCAACAGTAACGACAAAGTTACATCATCACCGTCTTTCGACGAAGTATTAACTTCACGCAGGAGTGTCCGTAACTACGATGCCTCGAAGAAAATCACTGAGGCAGAGGTTCGTGATCTCATTAAGGCAGCACAAGAGGCTCCTTCATGGGCTAATCAGCAGCCCACCAAATACTATGTGGCCATTAGTGAAGAGAAACTGGCGGCTGTACAGGATATGGTTGGTGGCAATAAGGAGCGTATCAAAAATGCGCCTGTGCTTATCGTCTCGACCTTTGAACGTGGCAAGTCTGGTTTCTTCCAGGGCAATCAGACCAACGAGATTGGTGACGGTTGGGGAGCCTATGATAATGGTTTGAGTAACTGCTATCTGATTCTGAAGGCAAGAGCTATGGGCTTCGACACGCTTATCATGGGTATGCGTGAAGCAGATAAACTGAGAGAACTCTTTGCCATTCCAGAAGGCGAGACCATCATGGCTGTAATTGCTTTGGGATATCGAGCAGAAGAGCCTAACCGTCCTGAGAGAAAGAATCTTGATGAAATAGTGAAATTCTTCTGACTTTGCCGAAAGGGGCATTGGTTGAGATTGAAGTCGTTGCCGGAGTACCTCAAATTAGCTTCAAATAAAAAAGAAAAAAGAGAGCTACTTTCGTAACTCTCTTTTTTCTTTTTGTACACCCGCAGGGGCTCGAACCCTGGACACCCTGATTAAGAGTCAGGTGCTCTACCAACTGAGCTACGGGTGCATCAAATTTTGACGATTAAAACAGCACTCTTGCTGATTTGCGGGTGCAAAGGTACTGAGTATTTTTCAATCTGCCAAACTTTTTGCGAACTTTTTTCAAAAAAAGATGAAAAAAGGCTCATATTCCGAAGAAATGAGCCTTTTTACTATGATAATTGTGATGATTTAGATGAATAAAACGGTCAAACCGGCCATCACAATCGATACCATCGACATGAGTTTGATGAGGATGTTGAGCGAAGGACCAGATGTATCCTTGAAGGGGTCGCCAACAGTATCGCCAACGATGGTAGCCTTGTGGGCAAACGAGCCCTTGCCACCGAAGTTGCCTTCCTCAACCATTTTCTTGGCATTGTCCCAAGCTCCACCGGCATTTGCCATGAAGACGGCGAGGGTGAAGCCACCGGCCAATCCGCCAACGAGCAAGCCCAATACGCCAGCCACGCCGAGCACGCAGCCTACGACGATAGGAATGGCGATGGCCAAGAGCGACGGGAATATCATTTCGTGCTGTGCAGCACGGGTGGAAATTTCTACGCAGGAACCGTAGTCGGGAGTGCCTGTGCCTTCGAGAATACCAGGAATCTCACGGAACTGACGACGAACCTCCTCAACCATCTTCTGGGCAGCACGACCTACAGCCTCCATGGTGAGTCCGCAGAACAGGAAGGCAGCCATAGCACCGATGAAAGCACCGACGAGCACCTTGGGGTTCATCAGGTTCACCTGGAAGTAGTTCATGAAGTCGGGAATGGTGGCCTGAGCGGCATTGATGGCCTCGCCCTTGACATTCTCCATCATCACGCCGGCACGATCCATCGCAATCTTGATTTCCTCGATGTAAGAGGCGAGGAGAGCGAGGGCCGTGAGTGCAGCAGAACCGATGGCGAAGCCCTTACCCGTAGCAGCAGTGGTATTTCCAAGCGCGTCGAGCGCGTCAGTACGATGACGAACCTCTTCGCCGAGTTCACTCATCTCAGCGTTACCACCGGCGTTGTCGGCAATCGGTCCGTAAGCGTCGGTTGCCAGCGTAATACCCAGCGTCGAGAGCATTCCCACAGCAGCGATACCGATGCCGTAAAGTCCGTGAGCCAGACTTTCGCTGGACATCGAGAGGTCGAAGCCATTGGCAAAGCCGAAGCTGAGGATGATAGCCACACCGATAGTAATCACGGGGATGCAGGTAGAAATCATACCCGTGCCTATACCTTTAATAATAACGGTGGCGGAACCCGTCAGACCAGCCTCAGAAATTTTCTGGGTGGGCTTGTATGAGTGAGAGGTGTAGTATTCGGTAGCCTGGCCGATGATGACACCTGCAGCCAGACCGCTGATGACGGAGAGCGACAGGCCGAGCCAGTTTTCGATGCCGAGGAAATACAGGATGCCGAAAGTGGCAATGGCAATGAGAATGGCACTGACGTTTGTGCCCAGCGACAGCGACTTCAGCAGGTCCTTCATCGTTGCGCCTTCTTTGGTGCGAACGAGGAAGATGCCGAACAGCGACAGGAATACACCCACGGCGGCAATCAACATCGGAGCAATGACGGCGCGCAATTGTACCTCAAGGCCTGCAACGGAGAAGGCAGCAGCACCGAGGGCGGCAGTTGACAGCACCGAACCGCAATATGACTCGTAGAGGTCAGCTCCCATACCTGCCACGTCGCCAACATTATCACCAACGTTATCGGCAATAGTTGCGGGGTTGCGCGGGTCGTCCTCGGGAATGTCAGCCTCGACCTTACCCACGATGTCGGCACCCACGTCGGCAGCCTTCGTGTAAATACCACCGCCAACACGCGCAAACAGCGCCTGCGTCGAGGCACCCATCCCGAATGTCAACATGGTGGTGGTGATGGTGATGAGCGAATCGTCAGTCAGTCCGTTCAGTGCAATGAACCAGATGGCAATGTCGAGTAGGCCAAGACCTACGACGGTGAGACCCATGACGGCACCCGAACGGAAAGCGACTTTCAAACCGCTGTCCAGACTCTGGCGGGCAGCATTAGCCGTGCGGGCAGAAGCGTAAGTAGCCGTCTTCATGCCGAAGAAGCCAGCCAAGCCCGAGAAGAAACCGCCCGTCAAGAAAGCAAACGGCACCCACGGATTCTGCACATTCAGACCGTAAGCCATGAATGCAAACAGAGCGCAAAGCACTACAAACACAATGCCAACGACCTTGTACTGTTGCCACAGATAAGCCATAGCACCTTTTCTCACGTAGAGGGCAATCTCCTTCATGCGAGGAGTTCCCTCGTCTTCTGCCATCATCTGACGGAAGAAGAAAAAGGCCATGCCCAACGCCACAATAGAGGCAATGGGTACGAGCCAGAAAACACTTGGAATGTTCATGTTTAGTTTTTTGTTATGAATGAATTAGATGTTAGCGTTATTCGTCGGCAATAAAATCGGACAGGCTCTCGGCGTCCTCGTCGTTATCCGTTTCAATTTCGAACGTCGTACGATAGTTATCCTCGTTGATGTCGTCGTCGTTGGGCTCACCAAAGTCTACATCGTCCTCGTCGGGCTTGTTATAGGTGTCCTCTGGCAAGTCAACATCTTCGTCGTCCTCATCACCTTCCTCACCATGCGAGTCGAATACCATGCGAGGTTTATAGGATTCTGGTTTCAACTTGGCAAAGATGGCCTCGACCCATGAACCTTTTGCCACTTCCAAGACCTCATAACCGTCGGCAACTTTCTTCTCATACATGCCACCCTTTTTGTGGAGACGGTCCTTGGGTAGGGTAGTGGTGGAGATGTCGAAACCACTCTCGATAATGTCCTGAATGGACTGGGAAAGAGAGTCCCAGCCGCCTCCGAAATTACGGTCAAGCACCTCTACAAGCTTTGCTGCAGAGATATGACGGATATTTTCGTAAGTCAGGTCGGTAACTCGCATAATGGGACGTTTCTTGATGGCAAGAACCAATTTCGTGTCATCTGTCTTGACACTGCCAACCTTGTAATCCAGATTAGTATATTTCTGTTTAACACGTTTATCGTCGTCTTTCAGCTCTTCTACAAGGAATGCACTACGAATGATGTCCAGATAATGATGGAAATTCTCCCTCATCTCTGCATCCTTCTCAACAGCATCCAACAGACGGAAGACATCATTCTCTTGCAAGTCCCAGACGCTGCTCTTGGACAAAGTCTTTAAATTCAGTCCTTTTTCTTCTTTTTTCTCTTTCTTCTCTTTGGGCTCTTTTGCTTCTTTCATATGACTCAATTTTTTAGTTTTTTCGTATTTGTCTGCAAATGTACATACTTTATTCTCGATTTACAAGTTTTTTGGCGATAATTTTTTGTTATTTACGCAAAAAAATGTAATTTTGCACTGAAATATGGCAGAACCACTGGCAGAAAGACTCAGACCCAGAACACTTGATGATTATGTCGGACAACAACATCTGGTAGGCGAGGGGGCCGTTTTGCGCAAAATGATTGACGCAAAACGCATCTCGTCGTTTATCCTTTGGGGACCGCCAGGAGTGGGGAAGACCACCCTGGCTCAAATCATTGCCCACCAGTTGGAAGTGCCGTTTTTTACACTATCCGCAGTGACTAGCGGCGTGAAAGATGTTCGTGACGTAATAGAACGTGCACAGAAAGGGCGCTTCTTCAACGAGGCTTCACCTATTTTATTTATAGACGAAATCCACCGTTTCTCCAAGTCGCAGCAGGATTCGTTGCTTGGGGCTGTCGAAAAGGGCGTTGTAACGCTGATTGGTGCCACAACAGAGAATCCGTCGTTCGAAGTCATCCGTCCGTTGCTCTCGCGTTGCCAGTTGTACGTATTGAAATCGCTGGAGAAAGACGACCTGCTTGAGCTGCTTCATCGGGCATTGACAAAGGACGTGTTTCTGAAGGAGCGGAACATAGAATTGGCAGAAACAGGAGCCCTTTTAAGATATAGTGGAGGCGATGCTCGTAAGTTACTCAATATCTTGGAGTTAGTAATAGACACCTCGTCAAACGAAAAAATAACCATTACCGATGAATTCGTCGAAAATTGCTTGCAGCAGAATCCATTGGCTTACGACAAAGATGGAGAGATGCACTACGATATTATTTCGGCGTTCATCAAGTCTATTCGTGGTTCCGATCCTGATGCGGCGCTCTACTGGATGGCGCGTATGATTGAGGGTGGGGAAGACCCGCAGTTCATTGCGCGGAGACTGGTGATTTCTGCTGCCGAGGACATCGGTTTGGCTAATCCCAACGCGCTGTTACTGGCCAATGCTGCCTTTGATACTGTTATGAAAATCGGATGGCCAGAGGGTCGGATTCCCTTGGCTGAATGCTGCGTCTATCTGGCCACGTCGCCTAAGAGCAATTCTGCTTATTTGGGTATCGATAAAGCTCTGGAATTAGTTCGCAGAACAGGCAATCAGCCTGTGCCACTGCATCTTCGCAATGCTCCGACATCATTGATGAAGGATTTAGGCTATAGCGACGGCTATCAGTATCCACACGATTTTGCAGGACATTTTACCCCTCAACAATATATGCCAGACGCCTTGCAGGACGAACGAATCTGGCACGGACAACATTCGCCAGGTGAACAGAAATTATACGAGAGAATGGTCAATTACTGGGGAAAGCGTTTTGAAGATTAATCAATTGTAAAAAAGAGGATATACGCTTGTGGAATATAACGAAATTATCACACAAATCATAGAATTCTTAGGAACATTTGCATTTGCCATCTCAGGCATACGCCACGCAGCAGCCAAGCATTTCGACTGGTTTGGCGGCTATGTTTGCGGTATTGCGGTAGCTATTGGCGGCGGTACTATCCGTGATGTCATGCTGGGAACCACGCCGTTCTGGATGACCAATCCCATATATATGATATGTACGGCAATGGCTTTGTTATTTGTGGTGGTCTTTGCCAAACACATGGAAGGACTGCGCAATACGTGGTTCGTGTTCGACACGTTAGGCTTGGCGCTGTTTACAATTGCTGGTATTCAAAAATCGTTGCTTTTCGGACAACCATACTGGGTGGCGATTATTATGGGCTGTATTACGGGTTCGGCTGGTGGCGTCATCCGTGATGTGCTACTGAACAACGAGCCGGTGATTTTCCATCGTGAAATTTACGCCATGGCTGCTGTCGCCGGCGGCATAACTTATTGGTTATTCGATTACTTTGGAATAACTGTTGAAGTAACGGTTATTTCTTCTTTTCTCGTTACTTGCCTTATCAGATTCCTGGCTGTCCGCTATCATTTGTCATTGCCAACACTGAAAGACGAATAAATTGAAATAGAGATGAAAATAGGACAGCGTTATTTATTAGCATTATACTCTATTTATCATAATGCCTATTATTTTCAAATTGACTAAAATCCTAAAATATCGTAAAAAACAAAGATTTTGCAATCTCGGCTTTGCAATTTGCAATTTTTTTATTAATTTTGCGGCTGTTTTAAAACAAACTCGGCAAGAATGGAAGCTTTCTTCAGAACGCATCGGTATTTGGTGGATCATGTTAACGCGCCAGTTCGCCGTTCTTTAATGGACGAAATTGACTGGAGTGATCGCATGATTGGCATCAAAGGAACACGTGGCGTTGGCAAGACAACATTCTTGTTGCAATATGCCAAAGAGCATTTCGACACACAGGACAAGAAATGCCTGTACATCAACATGAACAACTTTTATTTCCAGGGACGCGGAATTGCCGATTTTGCTGGTGAATTCTGTCGTCATGGCGGTCGTGTATTGTTGATTGACCAGGTATTTAAACAGCCGGACTGGTCGCAGGAGCTACGAAAATGTTACGATTTGTACCCACATTTAAAGATTGTTTTCACAGGTAGCAGCGTGATGCGCCTAAAGGATGAGAATCCTGAGTTGAACGGTATTGTAAAGTCGTATAATCTGCGTGGTTTTTCGTTCCGTGAATTTCTTAACTTGTTGACGGATAATAATTTACCATCATTCTCTCTAGAAGAGATTATTCACGACCACGAACGTATTGTCAAGCAGATTCTGCCCAAAGTGTCGCCCAATCGATATTTTCAGGATTACATCCACCACGGATTTTACCCATTCTTTCAAGAGCACCGTAATTACTCGGAGAATTTGCTGAAAACGATGAACATGATGACTGAGGTCGACATACTGCTCATTAAGCAGATTGAGCTGAAATACCTCACAAAAATCAAAAAGTTGTTCTATCAGCTGGCCGAAGGCGGCCCTAAAGCTCCCAATGTCAGCAAATTGGCCGAAAACATCGAGACTTCGCGAGCTACGATTATGAACTACATGAAGTATCTGACCGACGCTCGCCTGCTGAACATGATTTATCCGCTTGGCGAAGATTTCCCGAAAAAACCGTCAAAAGTCATGCTTCACAACAGCAATTTGCTCTATGCCATCTACCCTATCCATGTTGATAAGCAGACTGCCATGGAGACATTCTTTGTCAATTCGCTGTGGAAAGACCACAAAGTCAATCAGGATAGTCACGACAATTATTATACGGTCGATGGTAAGTTGAAATTCCGCATCTGTGATGCCAATGGATATAATAAAGTAAGGTACACGAACGATATTATATATGCGCGCTATAACACAGAAATAGGTCGCGACAACCAAATACCGCTATGGCTACTGGGGTTCCTCTATTAGCTGAGTCCCCTACCCTTTTTAGAAACACTTAGTAACAAATAATATAACAAATGGTTTTATTCATTTAATACATTCTAAACAAATGGCTAAAGAAAAGAAATTTATCACCTGTGATGGTAACGAGGCTGCGGCTCACGTGAGTTACATGTTCTCTGAGGTAGCTGCTATCTACCCCATCACCCCGTCTTCGCCTATGGCGGAGCATGTTGACGAGTGGGCTGCCCGTGGTCGTAAGAACCTCTGGGGTCAGACCGTCAGTGTTCAGGAAATGCAGTCTGAGGCTGGTGCTGCCGGTGCTGTTCACGGTTCGCTGCAGGCTGGTGCCCTCACCACTACATTCACTGCTTCTCAGGGTCTGCTCCTGATGATTCCTAACATGTACAAGATTGCCGGTGAGCTGATTCCCTGCGTATTCGACGTTTCTGCCCGTACGCTGGCTTCACACTCTCTCTGTATCTTTGGTGACCACCAGGACGTGATGGCATGCCGTCAGACTGGTTTTGCTATGCTCTGCGAGGGTTCTGTACAGGAGGTAATGGATATGACCGCTGCTGCTCACCTGGCTTCTCTCGAGACTTGCGTGCCCTTCGTTAACTTCTTCGACGGTTTCCGCACTTCTCACGAGTATCACAAGATTGAGCTGCTGGAGAACGACGACATCCGTCCACTGGTTAAGGAAGAGTACATCAAGCGTTTCCGCGACCGTGCTATGAGCCCTGAGCGTCCTATCACCCGTGGTACCGCTGAGAACCCCGACACCTTCTTCACACACCGTGAGGCCTGCAACCCCTACTACGATGCAGTTCCCGAGGTTGTTGAGAAGTATCTGGGCGAGCTCTCTAAGATCACCGGCCGCGAGTATCACCTCTTCTCTTACTACGGAGCCGAGGACGCTGACCGCATGATCATCCTGATGGGTTCTGCTACCGATGCAGCTCGCGAGGCTATCGACTACCTGAACGCAAACGGTCAGAAGGTTGGTATGATTTCTGTTCACCTCTATCGTCCGTTCAGCGTGAAGCACCTGCTCGCTGCTGTTCCCAAGAGCGTGAAGAAGATTGCCGTTCTCGACCGTACAAAGGAGCCCGGTGCTAACGGTGAGCCTCTGTACCTCGACGTGAAGGATGCATACTACGACGTAGAGAATCGTCCTCTCATCGTTGGTGGCCGCTACGGTCTCGGTTCTCACGACACCACTCCCGCTCAGATCATCAGCGTGTTCAACAACCTCGCTATGCCCGAGCCCAAGAACCACTTCACCATTGGTATCGTAGACGACGTGACCTTCACCTCTCTGCCTGAGGTTGAGGAGATTGCTCTCGGTGGCGCTGGCATGTTCCAGGCTAAGTTCTACGGTCTGGGTGCTGATGGTACCGTTGGTGCTAACAAGAACTCCGTGAAGATTATTGGCGACAACACCGACAAGTACTGCCAGGCTTACTTCTCTTACGACTCTAAGAAGTCGGGAGGTTTCACCTGCTCTCACCTGCGTTTCGGTGATACACCTATC
>ONKX01000027.1 GCA_900318555.1 uncultured Prevotellaceae bacterium
GCGCATAATAAAATAAGTTAAATCTTAGTGAAATCCATAAATGGCGGGCTTCTCGGAATGCCCGTCCTTAAAGGGTTTCGTACACTTTTGGACGCTTACTAGGCGAAAAATGGAGGGCTGCGATTAATCACAGCCCTCCAGTGGAGTTTAATTTACCAATAACTAAAAAATCTATGCAACAACGCCATAGGCCCTTAGTGAAAGGGGATGGGTTATCACCGTAACTCCACTTTACACGTACAGGTTTATCTGCGTGTAATTCTGACTGTAGTTCTAACACGAATCGTGCTTGTGACTCTCGTGCGAACTCGAATGGTTCTTGTTGCCATAGCCATACATTTTAAATGTTGTAATAATCGCAAAAAGTATCCGTGCAATAGCACACACCTAAGAGTAATCTGATAGCTTTCGCATCCAGATGTAAAGATCAATAATAAGGATGTCGGTTTTTCTTTATCCATATATCCATCCTTTCGACTGCAAAATTACCATTATTTTTCCAAAAATCCAACTTTTTAGTGAATTATTTATGTTAAAAACTGTAAATATCAAACTTTTTCGTTGAAAATGTACTATCTTTGCATTGCAAATGAAACAGTACACTAACAATTTTAATGGCGACTAAAGAACAAGTAGAAGATTTTCTGAAGCGGCTAAAGGAGAAAATCAAGGTGTTTGACATCATATTTCGTGATGATAGAGGTAAGAACCTCCAGACACTAGCCACTTTGGAAATCACTCCGACTTACCGCAAGCAGGTTATCCTGAATATTGAACCAGAAGACTATTCAGAAGGACCAATTGTGGACACCCTCAATAAGATGGGAGAGATGTGGGTTTTCGGCAAAGATGTGAAAGGGCATGAGGTCTATATTAAAATCACTCTTGGCTACCCAAACAGCAGTACTATCTGTATCTCTTTCCATATAGCAGAACATCCAATGAATTACCCATTTAAGAACTGATGATTATGATTAAGCAGACAATGAAGAGTCCTTTCTCTGGAGGGGATGCGAAACTATGCTTTGAACCCTCTGTGTTGACTTTCCGCAAGGAACAGTTCAGTTATGTTCATCAGTTTTACGAGTGCCAAGATACCCATGAGCGCTTCACTACGACGGAACTGGATGAGGCGAACATGGCCCAGGTATATAACCAGTATAGGGCTAAATATGGTATTCCGTTCCCCGAGGAGATAAAGCGTATTCGCCAGCATTATGGACTATCGGCTACAAAAATGTCGGCAATCCTTGGCTTTGGCGAGAACCAGTATCGCCTATATGAGAATGGAGACATGCCCAGTGAAGCAAACGGAAAGGTTTTGATGTCGATTATGAACCCAGAGATTTTCAGAATCTTTGTAGATAACGCCCGTGGACAGTTCTCTGACGAGGAGTTTGCTAAACTCTTGGAGAAAGCAGAATCATGGAAGATGGAGAAATATCCTTCAGTTGTGATTGATTATGTGTTTGGTAAGAGCCGCCGTGATATTAATAATGGGTATGCTGCATTGTCGATTTCAAAGATTAAGAATATTCTCTTATACTTTATTGAGAAAGGACACGGGGTGTTTATTACGAAGATGAATAAACTTGTGTTTTATGCTGATTTTCTATCATACAGAATGTTGGGTAAAGGCATGACAGGTTTAGGCTATAAAGCTATCCAACATGGACCGGTGCCAGTTAGATGGGATCGAATATACAGCTTTTATGAGGATATTAATCAAGAGATAGTTGCATTCCCTGGCGGCCGAGAAGGGACAATGCTGAAATCAAATCTTTCTCCAGACTTGTCGGATTTCAGTGAACAAGAGCAGAAAATACTAGAAACAGTCTATTATCGTTTCAAAAAAGAAAGTCCTACACAGATATCTGAAACAAGCCATCATGAAGAGGCGTGGAAGCAGTATATTGATAGTGGCCAGTTAATTAGCTTTGAAAAAGCATTTTGTTTGAAGGCATTGTAAGATGCATGTACGAAAAACCTTGGCGCGCTTTGCAGCGAACCAAGGTGTAAAGAAATGGTTGTTTTATAGATGCGAGTGTAGGTTTATAACCTGTCATCGCGCGGTCTTCTAAAGTACTTCATAGGGCATTAGTTAAATGTGATAATCTTAGCGCGAGCGTCGGGCTGCTCGCGCTTACCCGCAGCTTTGGACGGCCATGGTGCTGAGGACTGAGGTGATGACTGTTGCGAGGAATTTAAGGACTTTAGCAACGTTGGTCCAGTTTACTTTAATCATAACGAACACAAATTAAACGAATAAGATTTACGAACACGAACTTTTCGTTTAAGGCTTGCACAGAGCCAAACTCGTTTGAGCTATGTCGAGCCGTAGAAAAGTCAACGAAGTTAATGACACGGATTAAACGGATAGTTATTTTCGAACACGATTGCAGCGCCACACTCTGTACCTTGGTCAGAGAATAGACACGAATTGACACGAATTTTGAAAGCGGTAGCTTCTTCCAGATGACTGTCTCTATCGAGACTGCTTTGTTCTGAAAGCGTTCTGAATAAAGGTTTATTTTCTTTGAAGAACTTCTGAAAGCGAGCTTTCAAATCTGAAAGAATTTAGTTATTCTCTAATTGACTTTCCCCTTCGGGCCGTCGAGCTAAACCTTCTCTAATTCTAGATAAAGAATAAAGATATTCGTTAGATTCGGTAGATTAGTGGTCTTAAATATATACTCCGTGGTTTTTCGAACATAGTCAAATCTACATACGGATCGAGTGCTATCATGTGGCGAGAAATAATATACGCTGGTTGGCGAGAATGCTAACCAGCGTTTTTTTTGCATAATTGTGAGTACGAAATGTTAAAAATGCAGACGAGGAACGAAATTGTTCCAAAAATATTTGGAAGCTTGGAACAAAAACGTTACCTTTGCGACATATTTCACGAATCATTATGAACAAAAAGTTAGTCGGTGTTATAGAAAAGGCAAGTGACGGAGGTTACGGCATCTATGCACTTGAAGATGTGGTTCCCGTAACAGGTTACGGACTCACGGAAGAAGAAGCAAAGAAGGACTTTGGTGAACAGATTAAAGGACAGGCCGACTATTACAAAGAGAAAAAAGGTACCTATCCCGAATGGTATGAAGAGAATTTGGAAGTGGAGTATAGGTATGACATGTCAGCCTTCTTTATGAGTTTTCCATTCATCAATGCTTCAGAGTTGGCAAAGAGTCTGGGTATTAATCCGTCTCTCATGAGAAAGTACAAGAGCGGGCTTGCAAAGGCGAGTACCAAACAAAAGGACTTGATTCAGGAGAAATTCAGCGGATTGGTTGAAAGACTAGAGTTAGTGAAATTCTAAAACAATTATGGTAGAAAGAAAAGGAAATGAGCCGTGAGCAGTTTTTGCTTACGGCTCAATTCTATTTTGAAGGTTGAGGATGAGAGTAGGGGAATATTATAAGTGGTATACTTAGGGTTAATATTTGAGGCAGATTTAGATGAAAATGTGATGTTTAGCGTAAGAAATGCTAAAAAATTGAGTAAAGATGTATCGAGATTGGAATAAAATGCGTAAATTTGCAAAATGAATTACTAAAAACTTAAGGATATGAAGAAGTTTGAATTGATGGCATTGCCGTATGCAGTGGATGCATTGGAGCCGGTGATTAGTAAGCAGACGCTGGAGTTTCATCATGGGAAGCATCTGGCGGGGTATGTAAATAATCTTAACGGGCTGATGGAAGGGAGCCCGCTGGCTGTATTACCTTTGGAAGAGATTGTGCTGAAGGCTGAGGGCGGTATGCTGAATAACGCGGGGCAGATATTGAACCATAACCTGTACTTCGCGCAGTTTTGTGCGCCTAAGGCTGACAATAGGCCTACGGGAAAGCTGGCAGAGGCGATTGAGCGCGACTTTGGGTCGTTTGAGGCGTTCAAGGAGGCATTCCAGAAGGGTGGGGCAACGCTGTTTGGAAGTGGCTGGGTGTGGCTGTCAGCTGACAAGGATGGCAAGCTGGTGATTACTCAGGAGGCGAATGCTGCCAATCCTGTGCAGAAGGGGCTGAAGCCGCTGCTGACGTTTGATGTGTGGGAGCATGCGTACTATCTGGACTATCAGAACCGCAGGCCTGACCACCTGGCTGCGCTGTGGCAGATTGTGGACTGGGAGGTGATAGAGAAGAGGTATGATGGCTGATGTGAGAGGGAAGAGGTATGGATCAAGAAACACGTTGGCTAGTCAGATATCAACTACAACAGCAACCATATTGAAGGTAATACACTGACGTATGGTCAGACCGAGATATTGTTGCTGTTTGGAAAGGTGATAGGGGAGGCTAACGTTCGGGATGTACAGGAGATGACAGCGAGCAACGTGGGCCTGAAGATGATGACTGAAGAAGCGGCTGTAAAAGAGATGCCCCTGACGCAGAACTTCATACGAACGCTGCACAAGACGCTGCTACGTGAGGACTACACTGTATATAGGAATCTGCCTGGGCGACTCGGCCGTGTCAGGAACCTGTTCCCTAACACACTGAGATAACTACTACTTGGTGCTGGTGACATTATTTGATGACGAATTTGTTGCCGTTGACGAGATAGAGGCCGGGGGGTAGGGTGGAACGCAGTTCGCTGACAGGAACCTGGCGTTTTACGCATATGCCCTGCAGGTTGTAGACATCCGCCAGTCCGGTGGTCCAACGGGCATCCCTGATCAGTACGTCGTTGATACCCGTTTCGCCGTTGATTTCCTCGTCGGTCAGTTCGTAAGCGGTGAGGTGGCTGTAGATGTATTCGGCGCGTTGGCGTAGCCAGTTGGCAGCATTCGTGGCGCTGACGGCATAGTTGTTGCCGTCGCCCCATTTCTGGTAGTTGTGCTCCAGCGACGAACGGGCGTAGGCATAGTAGTCGGCACAGAAGTCGATGAGTTCGTCGAGGCTGTTGCGCATAAAACGTGTCCACACCTTGTAATAGGTCCTGTCGAGTTTTGGACTGACGTAACGCAGGTCGTGCATAAACTGGTTGGCCTCCATGTTTACCCTATTATAATAGTTAGCCTGTTCCTCGCCGACGCAGTATTTGTAGTTGAGTTCGTAGCCGTAGGCCCAGTCGAGATCCCATACAGGACCGAAGATATATTTGCTGCCACCCTTCACGCGTTCTTTATATAAATAGGTGCTCTTGGGGTGCATCAGTTCGAAGTTCATAATCAGTTCGTTGACCAGCAGGTAACGCGCCAGGTATTCCAAATCCACCAGTTCGGCTATCTCTTGGCCCTCCTTCAGTTGTTGCATCACATGGTTGAAATCGCCCTTGATGTCATCCAGGGTCAACTGCGTCTCACCCTCGCTGAAGTCTGGTTCCTTGATATTCACGGGCAGGCGATAGGGGTCGCTATGGAACTTATACGTCTCGTCGTAATAGGTGTCAAGCTCGATGAGTACGGCATCTGTCTCGTCATCCAGATCAATGCTGTTGCCTGCAAAACCGATCTTTTCGGTGAAGTTGTAGCTGCCACGATAGTCGCCATTGATATATAGCTCGACGGGTATCATATGGTTGGCAGCTGCCGTTTCAGCCAGACAGGCTGCCTTCATGCCTATGGCATTCGAGAGCATAGATCCCTTCTGTTTGTTGGCTAACAGCACCCAGCTCTTGGCATTCGACAGACCGAAGGGTTTTTGTTTTTTGTCGAACTTCAGACGGTAGGGGTTCTTATCCCACGGATTGGAGCTCCAACTAGAGTTGCCGCGTCCCTTGATCTGCACGGCAGTAGCACCCATTGAGGGAAACACACCGGATCCGTCAATGCTGATTTCTGCATTGAGATAATAGTCCTTGCTGCTTACCATCTGGCCGTTCTCAATGTTGATATTGACCGTAGGTACGTTTGTTGCATGGTCCGTCAGCCAGTCGATGTGCAGCGTATAGTCGCGACCATAGGGCTCCATAGCATATTTTTGGGGGTGACCGTCGCTTGTCTGCCGGCGACGCAGAATCTGCATCCCGGGCAGTGCGATGGTGTAGGTTACGTCAGTGTCGTACCGTCTGCGACTAATCTTACTACGCTGCAGTTCCGAGCCGATGTATGCTGCAGCCTGTTCGTCCGATAGTTGGAATGAGGGTGTCAGCCACCGGCCTATACACCCCAGTTGCAGGTCGATGCGACGGTCGCTCACTGTCGCCTCGACGTCAGTATATACCTGATCGTTGAATTTGTTGTTAATCTTGAATGACGTCAGTTGTGGCAGATCTGTCGGACCTTTATGGGTAACGCACGCTATGTCGTCAGCAGCATAACTGACTATGGTGTTGTCGTTCCAGGTCACTTCCAGTGTGCCACCGACCATATCACCGACTGTTGCCAAATCAGCGGGGTACGCATCCACACAGCCGTTGTTCAGATACACGAATGTGGTGTCTGCCGGCTGTGCACTGGCTATGGTTGCCCATAACAGGAGGGCATAGTATAAGTGTTTCATCGCTTCAAAGGTACGAATTAAAAATGAAACCTCCAAAGGAAATATACAAAAAAATTGGGAATATGGTATGTTTTTGGAAAAAATGTATTAACGAGACAGGGGGAGAGGTTTCTGTTTCACGGAACCACGGAGGTGAACGAACACGGATGACACGGATGACACGGATTATTTCAATATAACGCAATTTTGGCCAAATTGGTGAATAAATTTGCGTCAAATGGGTGAATGAAAGTCGGCCAACTGTCGCATTAAAATTTGTTTAAAATGACTGATTATGGAAAATTTTTCGTATATTCGCAGCATGAATTACTAGAAACTTAAGGATATGATGATAGAGAAAGAACTGAGAGATAAGATTATCGCGATGGTGCATCGGGAGGTGGTGCCTGCCATTGGATGTACTGAGCCGATGTGTGTGGCATTGTGTACGGCGAAGGCTACCGAGAAATTGGGTTGCCGTCCTGAGAAGATTGAGGCGTTGTTGAGTGCTAATATCCTGAAGAATGCGATGGGGGTCGGGATTCCAGGAACGGGTATGTTGGGCTTGCCTATTGCCATTGCCTTAGGTGCCATCATCGGCAAGAGTGACTATCAGCTGGAGGTGCTCAAAGACTTGACGCCAAGTACGCTCGAAGAGGGGAAGATGTTTATTGCAGAGAATCGTATTTCTATCAAACAGAAGGAAGACATCAGCGAGAAGTTGTATGTGGAGATTATCTGCACCGCTGGCGACAAGAAAGCTTCTTCAGTCATCGCCGGTGGGCATACCAGGTTTATAGATGACGAGAAGTGCTTATCCGGTAAGGCAGGGAAGAGTATTGAGAGCAGTGTGAACAGTCCTGCCAGTGACATGGATGTTCCTCTGAACCTCCGCCTTGTGTATGATTTTGCCATGACGACACCACTTGATGAGATCAGTTTCATTCAGGAGGCGCGAACCTATAACATGAATGCGGCACGTGAGGCGCTGAAGGGCAACTACGGTCATAACCTCGGTAAGAGCATAGAGCGTCCGTTGTCAAAGGGAATATTCGGTGACAGCATCTATTGCCATATCATCTCACGAACGGCATCAGCATGTGATGTCCGCATGGGTGGTGCGATGATTCCGGTTATGTCAAACAGCGGTAGCGGCAATCAGGGAATCTGTGCTACCAACCCTGTCTGTGTTTATGCCAAGGAGAACGAGAATACTGAGGAGGAACTCATACGTGCCTTGATGCTCAGTCATCTGACTGCCATATATATCAAACAGTCATTGGGGAAACTGTCGGCACTCTGTGGTTGTGTGGTGGCAAGCATCGGCAGTAGCTGTGGCATCACCTATCTGATGGGTGGTGATTACGGTCGTATCTGCTCTTCAGTGAAGAATATGATTGCTAACCTGACGGGTATGATATGCGATGGTGCCAAACCATCGTGCTCGCTGAAGATAACCTCGGGAGTTTCCACTGCTTTACTTTCGGCTCTGCTGGCTATGGAGGGCAAATGTGTCAGTTCGTCAGAGGGTATTGTGGATGACGATGTGGATAAGAGCATTCATAACCTGACGAGTATCGGTGCAGATGCTATGTGCAAGACTGATGAGATGATCCTTAATATCATGACAACGAAGTGACATTTTAATATTATTTCGTATCTTCGCAACGTGAATCTAAAACAATATGAGATATGAAGGACTATCCCGATAGGATGACGCCAGAGCAGGCGAGGAGGTTTGGTGAGGATGTGCTGAACATTGTCAGCCAGATTCCTCGTGGACGGGTGACTACATATGGACATATTGCCGCATTGGCAGGATGGCCCAGTCATTCACGGATGGTGGGCAGGACGCTGAGATATACGCCTGGGGCAGAGCATCTGCCTTGTCATCGGGTGGTAAACAAAGAGGGACGTACTGCCCCAGGGTGGAGTCGCCAACGGATATTGTTGGAAGAAGAAGGTGTCCGTTTCAAGTCCAATGGGCATGTTGATATGGCGCGACATCTTTGGGAACTGGAGGTGGAATAAAGAAGAATAAAAGAGAATAAAGAGGAATAAAAGCGGATTTCTCGCGAAAATGTTGTATATTCGCAGCATAATTACTAAAAACATAAGGATATGAAGAGCTGATTGTAGGGTCAAGCTCACGGAGCAGAAGGAGGCACTGAAGGTGTTGGCAGAGAAACTGATAGGATGAAGGATTTTCCTGACAGGATGTGGATATCAGTCTCTCCTGTTCATCCATTCTTTCCGTTCTTTATCTGACATCTTTTCGATGGCGTAGCGAAGCATGGTGCGAGGCATCTCGTGGGCATGTTGACGCAGGAATTCACGCAACAAATCCATACTTACACGTTTACCCATTTCGCGAAGCATCCAACCAACAGCCATGGCTAAAAGCCGAGCCTGCTCACGCTCGGCATGGCTCAAGCTAGCTTGGCCCTGCTCTCGCTTAATCGCAGCCTTATGCATAAGGTGGTGCAGGTGAATCTCCGCATATCGCAGGCACCAGGTGGGGTCACCCATTTGCGAGGTCTTCCATGAACAGACGATACTCATACGTTGCTTCCATAAGTTGTCACTCTGTGCCAGTTCATCCAGCACCTGCCGTTTGTAATCTAGGTGTAGATTTGTTCCTTCCCCTAAACAGGGGGATGAGAGGGGGCCTCCCAAATATGTAGGCAACAGTAGCCAATGACCAAGGATCTTTGGGGCAGAGAGATCTACGAGGTCCCAGTTATTGGCCTGTTCGGCATACTGAAGGTACATCGTCAGGATCTCGTCACGACCTTTAATTGCTTCCTCATTGTTTTCAAGGCGCTTGGTGGCAAGCTTTTCGAATTTTGCAACGAGGATGAGAAAACCGCAGAGGCGCACTTCGTGCCAGCGACTCTGAAGAAGTGCAGGCACTTCGCTCAAGGGGAAATCTTGAGACACACTACGTACTACCTCTCTCGTCTGGGGCACTTTCAGACCCAGAAATTCATCACCCTCACCATACTCGCCTGGGCCCGTCTTGAAGAACCCCATCAACACCTTTCGCTGCTCTTCGTTGCGTAGCGACTCCATATATGTAATAATTTCCTGGGCTGTCATTTTTTTCATTGCCTTTGGTCTTATCTTTTCCGGGATGCAAATATACAAAAAAAATGGGACTATGGTATGTTTTTGGAAAAATTGTTGCGTCAGAAATTGAGAAAAAATGTGAAAAAAGGAAGATTTCTCGCGAAAATGTTGTATATTCGCAACGTGAAACTAAAATATACGAAGACTTATGAAAGAACTGAAAGGAACGAAGACCGAGCAGAACCTCAAGGAGGCTTTTGCAGGCGAGAGTATGGCGAGGAACAAGTACACGTATTTTGCTAAGGATGGATTTGTGCAGATTGCCTCGATTTTTGAGGAGACGGCTGCCAATGAGAAGGAGCATGCCAAGATGTGGTATAAGTACCTGAATGGCGGTAGCGTGAGTGATACGAAGGCGAACCTGGAGGATGCTGCCAATGGCGAGAACTTCGAGTGGACGGATATGTATGCGCGTATGGCCAAGGAGGCTCGCGAGGAGGGCTTTGACGAGATTGCAGAGAAGTTTGAGCTCGTTGGTGCTATAGAGAAACATCATGAGGAGCGCTATCGTAAGTTGCTGAAGAACATCGAGGATGCCATTGTATTCTCTCGTGAGGGCGATGTCATCTGGCAATGCAGCAACTGCGGGCATATCGTCATTGGCAAGAAGGCGCCTGAGGTATGTCCAACGTGTGACCATCCGCAGAGCTACTTCCAGATCAAAGCAGATAACTTTTAAAGCAGCGCGAGCCATTATGCAATACATAAATGGCCGAGTCGTGACAAAAGTCATCGAAGATAACTTTTGAAAACTAAAAACGGGCCAGTCTCGAGAGTAGGGGACTGACCCGTTTTAGTTTGTATGGGTTTTAATACCGGTTGCCAGTATTAGAACGTGATATGCGTCTCGCCCGCCCAGTCGGTATTAATTGTTATGCCGCCAATGGTGGTCGACGAAGAACCGCTGCCATTAAAGAATGCACCGGACAGCCACGTGATGTGGTTCTGTTCCATGGGCACCTCGAAGTCGCGCTCGTACAACACGTTGTCACCGTCGTCATAGGCCGTCACCAACAGGTCGATATCGCTCTCCACTTCGTGCAGGAACGTATATATGTCGAACTGTTTCTGGGTGCCTGAAGATACATCGAAGTTCACCGTCTGCTTGCTGTTCACGCTACCCAAGCCAGTCTTTGCATCAAACGCCCCAGAGCCGCCCGTATAGTAGAACCGCATCTTCTTCACATTGGCAGGGATGTCGTCGGTCACCACGAAGCGGCACATTGACACGATACGGTCGAGGGATAGCTGCTTGTCCACAGGCTCTTCGCCAACGGTCACCGTGCAGCAAGTCATGAAGGTATCCGTGTAACCCTGCGCATTGGTAAACTGGATTTTCTTCAGATTGGTCATCGTGGGATTACCGCTACTGCTGTGGCCCACGACGACCAGCGTATATTCACCCTCTTCCAACTGGAACGAGGCTGTGCCAAAGTCCGCCGCATCGCTCGTCTGATTGATCTGTTTCACACGCGAGCCTTCTTCATCGTACACGGCGTAGTTCAGTCGCGTACACCTCGCTGAAGCAGGTTCTATCCCACGGGTAAAACTCTCAAACGGTGTCTTCGCTATTTCAAATACCGTGACCGTCAGGTTGCCCTTGACCACCTCAGTTTCTTCGTTGACCATCAATGGCTTTTCGCAGCCAACCATTATACAGACAGCTAACAACGTGCACACAGCACAAATCGAAATAATCATCTTCTTCATATTTTTGTCCTCCGAAATTAAATGTTAACAGTGTTATCTTCGAGCCAACTGGTCTCTACCTGAATAGTAGCCGTAGATGCACTTGTCGTAAAGAGAGCGCCAGAGAGAATGGTTTTGCGGTTACGTTTCAGCGGGACATTGGGCACCACCTTGGTGAGGAGCACGTTGTTACCGGCGTCGAGCGCCTCGATGGTGATCGTCATCGTCTGCTCGTCAGTGGCAAGGAATACATAGTTACCAACATTCAGCTTACCGTCAACTACATGACGACTGTTCGTCACCACAAACCCCGCATTCGAAGTGGCCAAACCCGTTGTGGGATTGAAGCTTTTACCGCCTGCCGCATACGTAGTACGAATTGTTGCGACGTCATCAGGTACCGCATCCGTCGAACGGATATTCAGCAATGCCATGATGCGGTTCATCGTCACACTGATATCAGCACCTGCAGCCGTTACTGTCACACTCTGCGTAGCACAGAATGTCTCACGGGCCCGCTCACTGGTATAACTGGCCGCAGTGGGACTCGTCAGCACAAACACATCGCCATCGCTACGTCCACGTCCCACAACTACCATTGTGTAACTACCAATGGGCAGGTTGCACGAGAATTCACCAAACGTTGTGTAGGTGCTTGGATTAGAGCGCAATTGTGTCGTCTTAAACACCTCCGTCTCACCAGCGTAGAAAGCCAAATCGATGGCTCCCACATTATCGTAACTTTCAATAGTTTGTGCCGCTCGCGTGGAGCCATCAGGCAAGTCCTCTTGCGAAATGGAGAGGTTACTCACCCGCACCGTTACTGGAGCTGTGGGCTGCTCTGGGTTAATCACTTCGTTCACGGTCTCTTTGCTGCAACTTGCAGCAAGCAGTGCTATGACTGCCAAAAATACGTACTTTTTCATACTTAAATTAATAAAATTAAAAATTATCACTATAGCGATTATAAGAATCGCCGTCACAAATTAACAACAAAATTCCTTTTGCACCCTCATAATATGATTTTATTTAACATTTTTTTAGTGCTTTCACCTTTGTAAAGGTGTCTCCCGCTCGAAAAAGCTCAATAAAATTTGGTGTTTTGCTCAATTTGTACTATCTTTGCACGCGAAGTGTGCAAAAGTGTACGCGAATATATAAATTTGAACAATGAATATGATTAGTGATACGATTAAGTACATCGGTGTGGATGATTTGGACATCGATTTGTTTGAGAGTCAGTATGTGGTGCCCGAGGGCATGAGTTATAACTCGTATCTCATCGACGATGAGAAAATAGCAGTGCTGGATACGGCTGATGCCCGTAAGGGTGAGGAGTGGAAAGTGAACCTGAAGGCTGCTTTAGGCAATCGCCAGCCGGACTATCTGGTGGCTCACCATATGGAGCCCGACCACTCGGCACTCATTGCCTGGATGCTGGAGACTTATCCTGGTGTGCAACTGGTTTGTAGTGCCCAGGCAGTAAAGATGCTGGCCAACTTCTTTGATGGCGTTGACTTTACAGGTCGCGTGATCACCGTGAAGGAGGGCGACACACTAGCTCTGGGCAAGCATACACTGCAGTTTATCGGTGCAGCGATGATTCACTGGCCTGAGGTCATCATGAGTTACGACACTACTGACAAGGTGCTGTTCAGTGCTGATGGCTTTGGTAAGTTTGGTGCGCTGGTCAACGAGACCGATGATTGGGCTTGCGAGGCACGTAGGTATTACTTTAATATATGTGGCAAGTATGGTGCACAGGTGCAGAGTGTCCTCAAGAAGGCTGCTGCCCTTGACATTCAGACCATTTGTCCGCTGCATGGTCCAGTGCTGAAGGGTGAGGCCCTGGCTGAGGCTGTACGTCTGTATGATATTTGGAGCAAGTACGAGCCCGAGAGCGAGGGAATATTGATAGCATACGCTAGCATTCATGGTGGTACAGCTAAGGCTGCTGAGCGCTTAGGTGAGATCCTGCGCGAGAAGGGTGCCAAGAAGGTAGTAGTAAGCGACCTGAGTCGTGAAGATATGGCTGAGGTCATTGAGGATGCCTTCCGCTATCCAACGGTGGTGGTGGCTGCTTCGAGCTATGATGCAGGCGTATTCCCCGTGATGCACGATTTCCTGTATCACTTGCAAATCAAGAACTACCAGAAGCGCAAGTTTGGTATCATTGAGAATGGCAGTTGGGCTCCATCAGCCGGCAAAGTGATGCGAGGCATGATAGAGGCCCTGAAGGACTGTGAAATTGTAGAGCCCATGGTGACTATCCGTTCGCGTATGAAGGCTGGTGATGAAGCACTGCTAGAGCAGTTGGCAGATGCGCTGATTTGAAAAGGGTATAGATAAAAGAAAAGAGGCAAGCGAGCGCTTGCCTCTTTTTATGCCTTGACCTGATTAATTTCTCATATCAGCCTCATTAAAGAGGTCTTGACCTAAGAAACTCTTAGTTTCTCATGTCAGCCTCAGCCTGCTTCGTCTTAGGATCGTTCTCACCGTAGCGGCCGTAGTAAGCCTGATAGCGGTTGTAGCCCCACTTAGCCTGCAGCTTGTCGGGATCGAGTTCCTTTGCCTTGTCGAAGGCAGCAATGGCCTCGTCGAAATATTTCATACCTGCGGCATTGTCGGTGGCATTGGCGGCAAGTACGTTCAGACATACACCAAGATATGTCCATACGATAGCATTGTCAGCCTTAGCCTCACAAGCCTTACGGAGCCACTTGGCAGCCTCCTCGGCATTGTTCTCCTCCATCAGCATGAAGCCCTTGCTAGCCAAAGCAACGTAGTTGTTAGGATATTTTGCGAGGTGTGCATCCAGGAAAGCAGCGTGAGCAGCCTTATCCTTCATAGCGTCGTACAGATTGTTCAGGTTCTCGAAGATCACGTCATTCTCTGAATCCTGTTCGTACATCTGCTTCAGCTTGTTGATGCAGTTCAGCGTATCCTCCTTCGTCTTCAGGTTCATCTGCATGGCACCCAGCTGGAGCTTGAAGGCGTCTTCCTTGAACTGGTCATTCTTCTTGGCCATTTCTGCAAAGCGGTTCACCAGATCCAGGTCTTTCGTCTGGTATGCCATATAGGTGGCCAGGTATGCAATCTGGTCGACAGCATCCTGTTCCTGACCACGCAGCTGGGCGATGTTCTCCATCTTGTCGAATATCGGGCTTGCAAACGAATCCAGATAGGGTGTCCAGTATTTCAGTGCCTTGGCAGGCTGATTGCTGGTACGATAAGACTCACCCAGGAAGATGAGGTTCTTGCGGGGACCCCACAGACGCAGTGCATTCTTCTTCTCGAACTTAGGCTTGATATTGCCCTTTGCATCAGGCATCTGGTCGTACTTGTTGCACTCAAAAGCATCATTGATAGCCTGACACAAAGCATCACAGAGACCGATGGTGTCATAGGGTTCAACTTTGCCACCCATCTGCGCCTTCGCTGTGTTCTCGATGGCGATGCCGTTTTCCTTGTCAACCTTGACCATGGCCAGGTCGACGAGGTGGTTATAAGCCTCTGCCTTCTCAGCATTGTCGGCCAGTTGACTGAGGCTGTTCTTCAGCAGCTGTGCTGCCTCCGCATAGTCCTTACACTTGGTGATAGCCTTCAGGGCGTCACTCTTTGCGGCAAAGGTCATGGTGCTTGCCATGAGCGCAATTGCCATAAACAAAACTTTTTTCATAAGTCTTTCTTTATTGGTTAAACATTAATTATTTTATTCTACATCAATAACGGGCTTGTCCGGATTCTCTGGATTTTCTGGATTATTCTGCTCTTCTTCGTTGAGTACCTCAGCCTCTTCGACATCCTCTTCCTGACTGGACATCACCTTGCAGACGCTGGCGATGGTGTCGTTCTTCTTAGCGAGGTTGATGAGACGAACACCTTGGGTAGCACGACCCATGACGCGCACATCGGCCACCTTTAGACGGATGAGTACACCCGACTTGTTGATGATCATCAGGTCGTTCTCGTCGGTCACCACCTTGATGGCTACCAGACGACCGGTCTTCTCGGTAATGGCGAGGGTCTTCACACCCTTGGCACCACGGGCAGTCTTGCGGTAGTCCTCAACCTCAGAGCGCTTGCCATAGCCATTCTCGCTGACCACCATGATGGTCTCCGTCTGCGGGTCGTTGACACATACCATGCCTACCACCTCGTCGTCGCCACCATCGAGACGCATACCGATGACACCGGTAGAGACACGTCCCATGGTGCGAACATCGTTCTCGTCGAAGCGTACGGCACGACCATTGCGGTTGGCCAGCAGAATCTCGTTATGACCATTGGTCAGACGAACGCCTACCACCTCGTCGCCCTCATTGATATTGATGGCGCGCACACCAGCGGCACGAACGTTACGATACTGGTCGAGACGGGTCTTCTTGATGATACCCTGCTTGGTGGCAAACATGACGTAATGGGTCTTCAGGAACTCATCGTCGTTGAAGTTCTTGATGCGCAGTACGGCATTGATGGCATCGTCGGGCTCGATGTTGAGCATGTTCTGGATAGCACGGCCCTTCGAATTCTTGTCGCCCTCGGGAATCTCGTAACACTTCTGCCAGTAGCAACGACCCTTCTGAGTGAAGAAGAGCAACGTGTTGTGCATGGTGGCAGGATAGATATACTCTGCGAAGTCATTGTCGCGATGGCGGGCAGCCTTAGAGCCCATACCGCCACGGCTCTGCTCGTGGAACTCGTCCAAGTGGGTACGCTTGATGTAACCCATGTGGGAAATGGTGATGACCACAGGATCGTCAGGATAGAAGTCCTCGGCATTGAACTCGTGGTCGAAGGGGATAATCTCTGTACGACGTGCATCGCCATACTTCTCCTTCACCTCCTGCAGCTCGTCTTTCATGACCTGTTTGCAACGCTCGGGGTTGTTGAGGATTTCCTCCAAGTCGGCAATGAGCTTCATCAGGTCGTCATACTCCTGATGGAGCTGATCGACACGCAGACCAGTGAGCTGGCTGAGACGCATATCGACGATAGCCTTCGACTGCAGCTCGTCCAGATTGAAGCGCTGTTCCAAGTTACGCTGGGCATCAGAAGGTGTCTTGCTGTTACGGATGATGTGAACCACCTCGTCGATGTTGTTGACAGCGATGATCAATCCTTCGAGGATGTGGGCACGCTCCTGGGCTTTCTTCAGGTCGTACTTGGTACGACGGATCGTCACGTCATGACGATGCTCAACGAAGTACTTGACGCACTCCTTGAGGTTGAGCAGACGGGGACGACCCTTGACCAGTGCGATATTGTTGACAGAGAACGAGCTCTGCAGGGCAGTCATCTTGAACAGCTTGTTGAGCAGCACATTGGCATTGGCATCGCGCTTACAATCCACGACGATACGCATACCCTGACGGCCAGACTCATCGTTGACATTGGCCACACCCTCAATCTTATGCTCGTTAGCAAGATCAGCAATGTATTTCACGAGGTCGGCCTTGTTGACGCCATAAGGAATCTCGGTAACGACAATCTTGTCGTGGGTCTCGGTGCTCTCAATCTCAGCCTTGGCACGCATCACGATACGGCCACGACCAGTCTCGTAGGCATCGCGCACGCCCTGCAGACCATAGATATAGGCACCTGTGGGGAAGTCGGGGCCCGGGATGTACTGCATCAGTCCATCGGTATCGATATCGGGGTTGTCGATGTAGGCACAGCAGCCATCGATGACCTCACCCAGGTTGTGGGTAGGCATATTGGTAGCCATACCGACGGCAATACCGTTACCACCATTCACCAGGAGGTTAGGAATCTTGGTAGGCATCACAGAGGGCTCCACCAAAGAGTCGTCGAAGTTGTTGACCATATCGACGGTATCCTTCTCCAGGTCGTCCATGATGTGCTCACCCATCTTCGAGAGGCGGCACTCCGTGTAACGCATAGCAGCAGGAGAGTCACCATCGACGGAACCGAAGTTACCCTGTCCGTCAACCAGTGTGTAGCGCATGTTCCACTCCTGGGCCATACGCACCAGGGCTCCATACACAGAGCTATCGCCATGGGGATGGTACTTACCAAGTACCTCACCCACAACGCGGGCGCATTTCTTATAAGGTTGTGTAGAAACATTGTTGATACCCATCATACCATAGAGGATACGACGGTGAACGGGTTTGAAACCGTCGCGCACATCGGGAAGGGCACGCGCCACAATGACCGACATCGAATAGTCGATGTATGAGGACTTCATCTCTTCCTCGATGTTGATTTTTACAATTCTGTCGTTGTCAAATGTCTGATCCATTATAATTAATTTGATTTACTTTTTTTATTCTTTACCTTTTTACTTTTTCATCGATTTTGCGTTTAAGGGCATTTTTAAGCCCACTGACGCGTTTTTGGGTATTTCCTAAAACCATGCAAAGGTACGAATAAATGAGCAAAATGCAAAATAAATTAGTTTTTATTTGCATTTTCGAGTGAAAGTACCTTCGAGGTTCACCTCAAAGGTACGAATAAATGAGCAAAATGCAAAATAAATTTTTTATTTTGCATTTTATTCCGCTTTTGTTTTGCTTTTATTTGGCTAACTCATTTTTATTTCTTACTTTTGCCCACATGAAACGACTCTTGATGATGACAATACTGGTGTTGGCAACCCTGACAGGGTGGGCCGGCAACAGGATATTTACGGAGAACGTGCGGTCGTTGACCAGCATCGTGAATGGTGACTGGATGAACCGTCCTGTCATGGAGTTGGGTAGTGGTGACCGGTTGAAGATTGGTTTCGACGAGCTGTCGCACGACTACCACCGTTTTGTGTACCATCTGGAGCATTGTGAGGCAGACTGGACCGTGTCCGACGGACTGTTTGAGAGCGATTGGCTGGTGGGGTTCAATGACAATCCCATAGAGGACTACCAGAACAGCATCAATACTACCGTGATGTATACGCACTACTGGCTGACAATACCTAACGACCGCTGCAGACTGAAGATGAGTGGAAACTATCGTTTGACGGTCGTTGACGAAGATGAGAACGATGAAAAGGTGCTGGAGGTGGAATTCTATGTGGTAGAACCGCTGATGAGCGTAGGTTTGAACGTGACGTCCAATACCGATGTGGACCATAATGACCGTCACCAGCAGCTGTCGATGACTGTGAACTATAACAGTGTGCGTGTGCTCAATGTGGACGAGGAGATACGTACTGTCGTGATGCAGAACTGGCGTGAGGATCAGGCTCGTCATGATGTGCGTCCCAATTTCATCTCCGGACAGGGACTGACATGGGAACACAACAAGGCCTTGATCTTTGATGCCGGCAATGAATTCCATAAGTATGAGATATTAGACGTCAGTCATACCACGATGGGACTGGACCGCATAGCGTGGAACGGTCAGAATTACGAGGCGTGGCCCTTTGCCGCCACTGTCAGGAAACACTATCTGACAGATGTCAGTGCTGAGGGAGCCTTCGTTATCCGCAACAGTGACAATCGGGAGGTGGACTATACGTGTGACTATGTGTGGGTGAACTACGAGCTGGTGAGTCCCTGGCAGGGCGACATTTTTATCAGCGGTCACTGGACTACCGACAGCCAGCGCGAGCACTACCGCATGAACTATGATGCGGAGGCAGGGAAATACACAGCACGACTGATGCAGAAACAGGGATATTATTCGTATCAGTTTGTCAGTGAAGACGGTAGCAATCCCCCGTCGGAAGGCAGTTTCTTCCAGACGCAGAACCGCTATCAGGCATTCATATATTATAAAAGTACGGGCGCGCGAACATGGCGCCTGGTGGGCTATAGAGCCTTGGATTTCCGATAGTCCTTTGGTGTCTGACGGAAATGATGGTAGAAACAGGAGATGAAATAGTTTGGTGTGACGTACATCAATTCGTTGGCAATCTCCTCTACACTCTTATCGGTTGTCAGCAACAGTTCTGATGCTTCCTGCAGGCGCAAGCGTCCAACCATCTGGCGTGGGCTGAGATAGAAGTTGGATGACAGCAGTTCGAAGAGTTTCGTCACTTCCATACCCGTCTGTTCGGAAAGCATGGTCATCGTCACCTTTTCATTGTTGTGGCTGTGTATGAACGGCACAATGGTCAGCATGGTGTTGATGAACAGTTGGTTGTTCTGTTGCGGGTCGTCATCATTATCTTCTTCCGTAGTGGATATGTTAGGTAATAGCAACTCGTGGCGTAATTCGTCACAACGGGTGACATAGTTGCGGATGCGACGCATGATATCGCCCTCCTTGTTGTTACGCATCATGTCAAGACGCGTGTTGTAATTGTAATATATGACGTTTGCGGCAGCCAACAGGCAAACAATCAGTCCAAGCAGCAGGTAGATGCCTGATGAGCGCCACCAAGGTTCATTCACGTAGATGTCCCACGTGTAGGGACGCAATTCGAAACGGTCAGGAGATGAGGATACCTGTATCTCGACGACATATTTTCCGGGTTTGAGGGCAGGGAGATGCAGGTGAAGCAGTCCCTTCTCGTCAACCTTGTCTTTGGCATTCATGTAGGAGTATACGTGCCAGTCGTCGTACAAGCCTTTTACGCGTACTCGATAGTAGGTCTGAATAGGTCGGGCGAAATTCAGGCCGGAGAAGATCATCGACAGGGTGTTCTGATTATAGTCGACACTGACTTCCCAAATGCGTGATATTGCGCGGTCGAGAATGACCTTGTCGCCTAGTTTCATTCCTGGTTCCATGTGTTGTCCATTGACCATCAGGCGCACCAGTTTAGGCGCCAGCGTCATGTTAACCAAGCTGTCACGATTGATGTTTTTGGGGTTGAACACGACGATATGGTCCAACGACTGCATGATGATCGTGCCGTCGGGTTGTTTCATGGCCCGTGCGTTGACAAACGACTCGTTGGGAACATTGTCGCCTTGGGTATAGGTGTCGATATTGACGACCTCACCATTTTCTATCATCAAATGTGAGATGCCAAAACTCGTGCCGACCCAAATGTCGTGATTGTCATCTTCAATGACACTGTGGATCATCTCGTTGCGCAGACCGTCTTCGTCAGTATATATACGGATGTCTTTACGATCCGGACGCTCCAGTTGCAGACCGGTATAGAGTCCTGTCCACAGCCATCCACGGCTGTCGCGATACTGGCAGTTGACATGGCGGGGAAGCGTGGGCAAATCGGTAAGTGTACGAGTGAGCAATGCTTCGTAGGTCAGGGCCTCGGGTTGGCTCCAGTTATAGTTGACAAATGCGGAACGGAAGGGACGCGAATAGAGTATGCCTCGTTTCTCGGTGCCCAGCCACATGCCTCCCTGACGGTCGAAGGCTATGGTGTTGATATCCGTCTGCAGTGAGCGGAAACGCGACATCTTGATAGCATCGACATGCTGTTTTTCACCCGTTGTCACATCGTACATCCAATAGCCGTATTCTGAGGCGATATACAGCACACCGTTCCTCAGCACCATATTGTTAAGGTGATAGGGTAGGGCCATGAGCTGGATCCACTGGCGTTTCTCGATATCCAGACGAAGCAATACGGATTCCCTGTCACCATTACGTATCTGATAGTACAGGTTGCTATCGGGCAGGATGACAGAGGAATTGCTGAAGCGTAGCGTGTCGTTATTGTCAAATGCTTTCACATCGAAAAGGTGGCTTCCCGTTTTCAAATCCAAGGCGGACACCGTGCCATTGGCGAAAAATTCCAATAGCAGGCGGTTGTCGTATATATCGACATCGTGCAGTTCAGCACTGTGGCGGACGCTGATTTCCGTCTTGTCGTCCACCCCGTACAATCTGTTGCCTGAGAGTAGCCACAAATGGTTGTTGATGTCGGCAAATAAGTCTTCGACAGGTTCTTTCATTCCCAGTTTCTTGAAGATGTCGCCAACGTTGGTCACAAAGCGTTCCATCATCAGATCCACACAGGTAACCTGATGCTGGTCTTTCACCCACAGATGATGGTGCTTGTCGAAATAAAGGTGGTAGTGTCCTTTGTATTTGGGCAGCGGGAAGATGTTTTCCTCTTCGGGGTCAATATGCACAAAAGTGTCGCCATCGTAGAAATTGATGTGTCCGATGGTGCTGATAAGCATGCGTCCGGTCCTAGTACATAATATAGATTGTGCGCTATTGTCAGCCAAACCGTCCGATGCGTCGTATGAGTAGAAAACACGTTCAGCATCGCCCAAAGCAAAAACCGCTGTCGGCATCAGCAGACAGGTAACGAGCAGCACGCCCAAACGGAGAATAACATTCCTTTTCATCGGTTTTTATGTTTTATAAACCACTGATGTGCATGAAAATGGTAGAATAGCAGACTGGCTATTGTGAGTACAAAGGCCACGTAAAATAACAGGTCGCGCTGACCATAGAGAAATGCATAGCCCAAAGTTAATCCGAGGGTAATGCCCGTCTCCCATGCGAGGAAGAATGTGCTATGCGACGTGCCACGCTTACAGTGGCGGCTAAGTTTGATGAAGAACAGCAGATAACGTGAACCGATGATTCCCACGGCCAGTCCCATGAGCAAAGGAGATACCGGTGATGCGGGGTAGGCCAGCAGTATCAGTAATGATGCCAGCAAGATGAAAAGTCCGCTGACCACCTCGCTTTTCAATTCGGCATTGCGGAAGACGAAACGCTGAGCCAGTAGTGCCAACAGGAAACCGCCCATCAGCAGTACATAGAAATCTGTTGTTAATGGCAGTGACAGCACCAATCCCACGACGGTCATGATGAGCAAAAGATTGAAAAACAACACAGTGCCGTGAGGTAGGAGGAAACGGTCAAGTGATGCCACATGGACTCCTTCCTCGGGGGCTCTGAAGGGGAATGTTACCTGACGAATGAGGAGCATACTCAGGGCTGCACAACCGATGGAGCCCCATAGGGCTTTGTCGAATCCGAAATAATGGTAAGCGATTAGTCCTGCCAATGGTCCCAAAGAAAGGGCAAAACGTGCAAACCATGCTGCACTGTGGTTGGCCTCAGTACGCTGGTGTGATTCACAGGTGTCGATGATGAGTGTTGACGACAGTACCATCTGTGCAAGTCCGAAGGCAGCACCCAGCAACAGACGATGTAGTAAGATAACCCAGAACTCCACGAATTCCGAGCGTAATCCGTCGATGTACCAGAGTAATGCTACCGACAGTCCAACGAGTATGATGGCCCACATGCATACAACATTCCTGCGGAAACGCTGTACAAGCCATGAACATTGTGCCCCAAACAGATAGAGTCCTATGGCATAGGCTCCTATAGAGAGTCCCGTCTCAAGTGACGTAAAATTCTCCGTCCTCATCAGCCAAAGCGGCATGATGGGGATGAGCACATAGACGGACATCGTCAGTAGAAGGTCGGCTGCAACCAATAGCCAGAAGTCCTTGTGCCACAGTCTGATATGTACGGGTATGTTCTGTGTATTCAAAACTTAATAAGATTCGTTTTCGTTGGGGAAATCACCGCTCTTTACGTCGGACACATAATGACCAACAGCATCAGTAATGATGTTTCCGATGTCAGCATAGCGACGCAGGAAACGAGGAGAAAAACCTTCGGACATTCCCAGCATATCTGCCACGACGAGCACCTGACCATCCGTACCGTTTCCGGCTCCGATTCCTATTGTCGGACATTTCACGGCTTTGGTGACCTCTGTGGCGAGTGCGGCAGGAACCTTCTCGAGTGTGATACCAAAACATCCAGCGTCGCTGAGGGCTATGGCGTCACTCATCAGTTTCTCGGCTTCAGCCTTTTCCTTTGCGCGTACGGCATAGGTACCGAATTTATTGATAGACTGCGGAGTCAAGCCTAAATGGGCCATCACGGGAATGCCAGCATCGAGGATGCGCTTTACCGTGTCGAGAATCTCCACACCGCCTTCCATCTTCAGGGCATCGCAACCGCTCTCCTTCATGATGCGGATAGCGTTGGTCACGCCCTCTGCAGCATTGACCTGATAGGAACCGAAAGGCATGTCGCAGACTACCAGGGCACGTTGTACGGCACGTACTACGGAACGTGCGTGATAGATCATATAGTCGACGGTCATGGGCAGTGTGGTAGCATTGCCAGCCATCACATTCGATGCAGAGTCGCCTACTAAGATGGCGTCAATGCCAGCCTTATCGACAATGCCAGCCATGGTATAGTCGTATGAGGTAAGCATGGAGATTTTCTCACCCTTTTGTTTCATTTCCATAAACCGATGGGTTGTCACCTTACGGTTGTCGCTAACTAAATATCCTGCCATATTCTTTGATTTTTGATTACTTGGTTATAAATAATTGAAATCTTCTATGACTTTGTCACATAATGGTGCGATGTCCCCAGCAGCATTTGTCGTAGCCAGGCCTATGACGTACATTCCTGCAGCACGGCCCGACTTCAGTCCGTTGAACGAATCCTCGAAAACCACACAGTTCTTCGGTTCGACACCAAAACGCTCTGCTGCTTTTAGGTAGCAGTCAGGGTCGGGCTTTGAACGCTCAAAATCCTCTGAAGTCAGAATGGCGTCAAAGAGGCTTTTGAACTCAGGATGCTTGGCATAGACAGCCTTCATCTTCGGTTGATTAGAACTGGTTACGACAGCAGTTTTGACACCTTGCTGGCGGAGCTTGCGAATGTATTCCTCGAATCCTGGAATATAGTCGTAGTTCATCTGACTTTCATAATCATTCAAGCGCTCGGTGATGAGTGCCTGACTGTCAGCAAGGGGGCCGGAAAACCATGCATCATAGATTTGAACCAGCGTCTGTCCTTTTATTTTATGCTCCAAGCCGGGTATCTCAGGATGGAACTCACGACACTGAGCTCCCCAGAATATTGAATACTGAGGTTCTGTGTCGAAAACCACTCCATCGAGGTCGAACAATGCTGCTTTTATGGTCATCTTGTTCATTTACGGCTGCAAAGGTACAACTTTTTTTCCTTTTTTTTGTACTATTTGTGAAAAAAGTGGTCAAATAGTTTTTGTGTTTGAAAAAAAATAGCTATCTTTGCAATCACTATACGAAAATAACAACAATTCTAAAACAATAACTGCTTATGTCACAAATTAATGGACACATTTCGCAGATTATCGGTCCTGTGATCGACGTGTATTTCGATACCAAGGGACTGGATGCGGAAAAAGTGTTGCCTAAGATTCACGAAGCTATGTCGGTTAAACGTCCTAACGGCGAACAAATTATCGTCGAGGTGCAGCAGCACATCGGTGAGGATACTGTTCGCTGTGTGGCTATGGACAATACCGATGGTCTGCAGCGTGGACTGGAAGCAATACCATTGGGCACGCCTATCGTGATGCCCTCTGGTGAACAGATTAAGGGTCGTATGCTGAACGTGATTGGTCAGCCTATTGACGGTATGAAACAGCTTGATATGGAGGGTGCTTATCCCATCCACCGTGAGGCTCCGAAGTTTGAGGAGCTGTCGACCACCAAGGAGGTGCTGGCAACCGGTATCAAGGTCATCGACCTGCTGGAGCCATATCTGAAAGGTGGTAAGATCGGACTCTTCGGAGGTGCCGGTGTGGGTAAGACGGTACTTATCATGGAGCTCATCAACAACATTGCCAAGGGACACGATGGTTTCTCCGTATTCGCTGGAGTAGGAGAGCGTACCCGTGAGGGTAATGACCTGATTCGTGAGATGATTGAGTCAGGCGTTATCCGCTATGGTGAGAAATTCAAGGAGGCAATGGCCCAAGGTAAGTGGGATCTGAGTCTCGTTGATCCTGAGGAGTTGAAGAAGTCGCAGGCCACATTGGTCTATGGTCAGATGAACGAGCCCCCCGGAGCACGTGCCTCTGTAGCCCTGTCAGGTCTGACAGTGGCTGAAGGCTTCCGTGATGGCGGTGGAAAGGATGGCGGTTCAGCTGATATCCTGTTCTTCATCGACAACATCTTCCGTTTCACGCAGGCCGGTTCTGAGGTGTCTGCTCTGCTGGGTCGTGTACCTTCAGCTGTGGGATATCAGCCTACGCTGGCTTCAGAAATGGGTACCATGCAGGAGCGTATTACATCAACCAAGTCAGGTTCTATTACCTCTGTACAGGCTGTTTACGTGCCTGCTGACGACTTGACCGACCCTGCACCTGCAACGACGTTCACCCATCTGGATGCTACCACGGTGTTGGATCGTAAGATTGCTGAGCTCGGTATTTATCCTGCCGTTGATCCGCTGGGAAGTACCTCTCGTATTCTCGACCCATTGGTGGTTGGCAAGGCTCATTACGACTGTGCCCAGCGCGTAAAAGAGATTCTGCAGCGCTACAAGGAGTTGCAAGACATCATTGCCATCCTCGGTATGGACGAGCTCTCTGATGAGGACAAGCTGACCGTGAACCGCGCTCGTCGTGTACAGCGCTTCCTCTCGCAGCCGTTCTCTGTGGCCGAACAGTTCACTGGTCTGCCTGGTGTGATGGTTCCCATTGAAGAGACCATCAAGGGCTTCAATGCCATTCTGGATGGTGAGGTTGACGACCTGCCCGAGCAGGCCTTCCTCAACGTGGGTACCATCGAGGACGCCAAGGAAAAGGCTAAGAAGCTGCTGGAGGCTGCCAACGGATAAAGCATATACATTATTATATATATAATAGGTATGTTGAAACTCAAGATAGTAACACCAGAAAGAGTCGAGTACGACGGAGAGGTGGAGCAGGTGGTAGTTCCTGGTACGCAAGGCCAGTTCGAGATACTCACCAACCATGCCCCCATTATCTCAACGCTGCAGAAAGGCACGGTGGTGTATGATGGCAATGAACTGCCCATACAGGGTGGATTCGTTGAGGTGCAGAAGAACGAAGTGTCACTCTGCGTCGAAAAGGCAGAATGATCTACGTTGCTGCAGTATGCCTGCTGACGCTGTTGGGTGTGGCTTACGTCAAGCTATACGACGTGGTGAAAGCCCATCAGCCTGAAGCACTACCAAGGTTCTACCTCATCATGACGGTGATTCGCATGATACTGGTGGTCTCGCTGGCAGGCATCTACGCACTACTTGCTGACGACAGGCAAGACGTCATCCGGTTTGTAGCCATCTATATGGTGATGTACGCAGCGATGATGGTCGTTACACTCTCAATGAGACACTAAAGAGTTAAAAAACTAAGAGTTAAGAATTATGATTTATATGAAACGACTGCTATGCATGGCACTCTTGCTGTTGGCATTGACGCCTGCGATGAGGGCAGAAGACTTCTCAGCCAAGGAGGTGGTGCTTGAGCATATCAAGGACTCGTACGAATGGCATGTCACCGACTATGGTGAGGGGAAGTCGCTGGTCATCCCACTGCCTGTCATCGTCAACAGTTCTACGGGTTGGCACGTGTTCAGCTCTTCTCAGTTCGAACACCATGCTGATGCCAACGGACTGCGTCAGGGCCCTTATGGTCTGGCCATTGCTAGAGAAGGAGAGAATGCAGGCAAAATCGTGGAGAATGGTGAGCCCGTTCTCGACCTGTCAATCACGAAGACGGTAGCTGTGATGTTCATCAACGTCGCAATCCTGCTGTGCTGCATCCTGGGCAGTGCCCGCTGGTATAAGAAGCGTCAGGCTTCCGACCCGGCTCCAGGTGGCTTCGTGGGCTTTGTCGAGATGCTGGTAATGTATGTGGTTGATGATATTATCAAGCCGGGCGTAGGCAAGGGTTACGAGAAATACGTGCCTTACCTGCTGACGTGCTTCTTCTTCATCTTCACCTGTAATGTGATGGGTCTTATTCCATTCCCACCGGGTTCAGGTAACGTGACAGGCAATATAGCTGTGACGTTCTTCTTGGCACTCTGCACGTTTATCATCGTGCAGTTCTCGGGCAACAAGCACTACTGGAAAGACATCTTCTGGCCTGAGGTGCCCACATGGCTGAAAGCCCCCATCCCCATCATTCCCGTGATTGAGTTTGTGGGTATCTTCACCAAGCCCTTCGCACTGATGATCCGTCTCTTTGCCAACATGATGGCTGGTCACGCCATTGCGGTGGCTATCACGTGTATCATCTTCCTCGTTGCCAGTCAGGCCGTAGCCGTACAGTTGTCAATGTCGGCTCTGTCAGTCATCATGAGTGTCTTCATGATGTGTCTGGAGTGCTTGGTATGCTTCATCCAGGCAATGGTATTCACCATGTTGTCGGCTGTGTTTATCGGACTGGCACGTGTGGAACCGGCACATGAGTGATGTAGGATGTAAGATGTCTGATGTAAGATGTAAGAAGTAAGATGTGAGAAATTAAACAATTAAATAAATTAATAACTTAAAAAATTAAAACATTATGATTACAGCATTATTAGCAGCAGAAGGTGTTGCAAAGTTAGGTGCCGCAGTAGGCGCAGGTCTCGCAGCTATTGGCGCAGGTATTGGTATCGGTAAGATTGGCGGTCAGGCTATGGACGCTATGGCTCGTCAGCCGGAGGTGATGAACAAGCTGTTCACAAACATGATCGTTGCAGCCGCTCTGATTGAGGGTGTTGCTCTGTTCGCTGCCGTTATCGCATTCCTCTGCATCTAAGCATAGGTAAAGGTAAATAAGTAAAACGGTAAATAATTCAGCTTATGGATTTATTGATTCCGAGTACTGGTCTGTTGTTCTGGATGACTATCACGTTCCTTGTGGTATTCTTCCTCCTTTGGAAGTTTGGCTTCCCTGTCATCACTGGGATGGTGAAGGAGCGTCAGGCTTTCATCGACGAGTCGCTGAAGAAGGCTCACGAGGCTAACGAACGACTGGCCAACATTCAAAAGGAAGGTGAATCCATCTTGCAGGAGGCACGCGAAAAGCAGGCTCAGATGTTGAAGGAGGCTGCCGCAACGCGTGACGCCATCGTTGAACAGGCTCAGACGAAGGCCCGTAGTGAGGGTGCCCGACTCTTGGAGGAGGCGAAAGCCACCATCGAACAGGAGAAGAAGGCAGCCATTGCCGACATCCGTCAGCAGGTGGCTACGCTGAGTGTTCAGATTGCCGAGAAGGTTCTGAAGCAGAACCTGAAGGACGACAAGGCGCAGATGGATTTAATTGACCGTATGCTGAATGATGTTTCTGCTAATTAATTTTCAATTTTCAATTGTCAATTAGATTAAGCGTATGGATATAGGAGTAATATCGATGAGATATGCGAGGGCGCTCTTGAAGAGTGCTACCGACCAGAAGCAGGAAGATGCCGTCTATCAGGAGATGATGACGGTGGCCAAGAGCTATCTGGACGTACCCGCATTACGACATACGATAGACAATCCCATGCTTTCGAAGGACAAGAAGGAGGCGTTGCTGCTCGTTGCCGCTGGCGAAAAGCCGTGTGAGTTGACGAAGGCATTCATCGCCCTTGTCTTGAAGGAAGACCGTGAGAACGTGATGCAATTCATGGCTAATTCGTATATCACGCTTTACCGCAAGCAGAAGAACGTCATTCGTGGTAAACTCACCACTGCAGCCCGCGTCTCTGTGGAAACAGAACAAAAGATGCGTCAGATGGTGGAGAGCAAGACTAATGGTACTGTGGAGTTTGAGACTGAGGTGGATCCCGACATCATCGGTGGCTTCATCCTCGAATACGACACGTTCCGTATGGATGCCAGTGTCAAGTCGAAACTCAACACGATACTCACACAGTTAAAGAAATAGTCGTAATAACGTAATTCCCGTTATACGTAATAACGAAAAAAAGAAAACAAATGTCAGATAAGATTAAACCAAGCGAAGTATCCCAGGTGCTGCTCGAACAACTGAAAGGCATTCAGAATGCCGAACAGTTTGACGAGGTGGGAACCGTGCTCACCGTTAGCGATGGTGTTGCCCGCATCTATGGTCTGCGCAATGCCGAGTCCAAGGAACTGTTGGAGTTCGAGAATGGTACAATGGCTATCGTGGAGAACCTCGAGGAGGACAACGTCGGTTGTGTGCTGTTGGGTACCACGTCGGATATTAAGGAAGGTATGGTTGTGAAGCGCACCAAGCGCATCGCCTCTATCCGCGTCAACGACAACATGCTCGGCCGTATTGTCAATCCGCTGGGTCAGGCTGTTGATGGTTTGGGCGATATCGACCTTACCGACTCCTTTGAGATGCCGTTGGACCGCAAGGCACCAGGCGTTATCTATCGTCAGCCCGTGAAGGAGCCGCTGCAGACTGGTCTGAAGGCCATCGACTCGATGATTCCTATTGGCCGTGGTCAGCGTGAGCTCATCATCGGTGACCGCCAGACGGGTAAGACCGCCATTGCTGTGGATACCATCATCAATCAGAAGAGTTTCTATGAGGCAGGCAAGCCTGTCTATTGTATCTATGTGGCCATCGGTCAGAAGGCTTCTACCGTTGCTAACCTCGTGCAGACGCTGAAGGAGCGTGGTGCCATGCCATACACCATTGTGGTGGCTGCTACTGCTGCAGATCCTGCTGCTATGCAGTACTACGCACCGTTTGCCGGTGCTGCCATCGGTGAGTATTTCCGCGACCGTGGTCTGCCCGCCCTTGTGGTCTATGACGACCTGTCGAAGCAGGCTGTTGCCTATCGTGAGGTGTCGCTGATTCTGCGTCGTCCTTCTGGACGTGAGGCTTATCCTGGTGACGTATTCTATCTGCACTCTCGTCTTCTGGAGCGTGCTGCTAAGATGAACGAGCAGCAGGAGGTGGCTGAGGCTATGAACGACCTGCCCGAGTGCATGAAGGGGCACGTCAGAGGTGGCGGTTCACTGACCGCTCTGCCTATCATCGAGACACAGGCAGGCGACGTTTCCGCGTACATCCCTACCAATGTGATTTCTATTACCGATGGTCAGATATTCTTGGAGTCCAACCTCTTCAACCAAGGTGTCCGTCCTGCCATCAACGTCGGTATCTCTGTGAGCCGTGTGGGTGGTTCGGCACAGATCAAGTCCATGAAGAAGGTGGCTGGTACCCTGAAGATCGACCAGGCACAGTATCGTGAGCTCGAGGCCTTCTCGCAGTTCTCCAGCGATATGGATGCTGTGACGGCTATGACACTGGACCGTGGTCGTAAGAACAGTCAGCTGCTCATTCAGCCCCAGTACAGCCCCATGCCCGTTGGCGAGCAGGTGGCCATCCTGTATTGCGGTGTTCACGGACTGATGCGCGACGTGCCCATCGCCAAGGTTCGCGAGTGTCAGGATCAGTTCCTCGACAAGTTGCGCTCTTCGGCTCCTGAGGTTATCGAGACGCTGGCTGCCGGAAAGATTGACGATGAGACCACGAAGAAGATTGAGGCTGTGATGGCCGACATTGCCGGAACCTATAAAGCATGATAGCCTATGGCTTCATTGAAAGAGATTAAAGGACGTATTGCTTCAGTCAACTCGACGCGCAAGATTACCTCTGCCATGAAGATGGTGGCTAATTCCAAACTGCACCATGCGCAGGTGGCTATTCAGAACATGCTGCCCTATGAGACGATGCTGGAGCATATCCTCAAATCGTTCCTGGCGGCTGATGCAGAACCTAAAACCATCTTCGATCAGGAGCGTCCTGTGAAGCGTGTCGCCTTGGTGGTGTTCAGCAGCAATTCGTCACTCTGTGGCGGTTTCAACTCGAACATCATCAAGCTCTTGCAGCGCACGGTGGATGCGTATACCGAAGAGTTAGGGCAGGGTAGTGTCGAGGTTTATCCCATTGGCCGTAAGGTCGCTGAGAAAGCTCGTAAGCTGGGTTACAACTGCTTTGGCGAGTATGCGTCACTGGTTGACCATCCTCAAGTGCAGCCATGCATTGACATCGCAATGGAGTTGGGTACCAAGTTTTACAATGGCGAGATAGACCGCGTGGAGCTCATCTATCACCACTTCAAGAGTGCTGGCTCTCAGGTGTTGACGAAGAAGCAGTTCCTGCCCATCGACCTTGAAAGCGAACTGGGACGTGACCATGAGCGCGACCTGACCTCAAATATTGCCACGAAGAAGGCTCAGGACTACCTGAAGAAGAATCGTCGCAAGAAGGAGGTGAAGGAAGGCGAGGTGGCTCCACTGAACGATAACTTCATCGTCGAGCCTGACATGGACACCGTGCTCACAGAGCTTTTGCCTAAGATGGCTCACCTCATGCTCTATACCGCTCTGCTTGACAGTGTGGCTTCCGAGCATGCAGCCCGTATGGTGGCTATGCAGACGGCAACGGATAATGCTGACGAGATGTTGCGCCAGTTGAACCTGCAGTACAACAAGAGTCGTCAGCAGGCCATCACCACCGAACTGCTTGATATTGTGGGTGGTAGCGTCGATAATTAGGCTGATCACTCAATACCAAAGAAGACTGGCATTCCAATGCGGGATGCCAGTCTTTTTATTGATAACGTGGTGGATATATCAGTATGTTACCTTCATGAATACCGGCAGGTGGTCTGACGTCGTCAGGTCCTCCTTGTAGTAGGTCAGTCCTTTGAAGAACTTATCATGGAAGATATAGTCGATGCGGACAGCCTTCTTGCCGCGATAGGTGTGCATCCACCCCGAACCGCATTCCTTGAAACCGTCCACCATGTCACCTAACATAGTGTTATAGACAAAGGAGTATGGCACGTCGTTGAAGTCGCCGCAAATGATACAGGGCTTCTCCGACTGGCGTTTCTCGTTGGCAATTGTGATGGTCTGTCCCGCACGGAACATCATGCCCAGCATATAGTTGCCGAACAACGCATTCATCACGCGGCTGTTGCTTGGACTGAAGTCTTCATACGGGTTTTTGGCCTGCAACTTGCTCGCCTGGTGCATGGTGCGGTTGATACCCGTGGTTTGCAAGTGTACATTGAAGAATCGTATGACTTGTCCTTTGACATCTACGTCTGCCCACATGGCACTCTGGTTCGAATCGTCGAAATCTATTGTCTTGCTGTCTTTGATGGGATAACGGCTGAACACCACCATATCCCCACGACCTACGGCCATATACGGGAAGTACTCCATGTAATTCTTTGAGTTTTTCTTGTCACCGCTCATCTCGCTATACTCCTGCATACACAACACGTCCACCTTCTGGCGGCGCATCTGTGCCAGGATGTCCTGTGCCAGGAATCCCGATGTCTCACGTCCGAACATCGCTACATTATAGGTAGCAATCTTCAGTCCCTTTTCTGCTTCGGCTTTCTTGTCGAGGGAACCAAACTGATAAATCGTGCCGATATAGGGAACACAGCAGGCTATGGTAATCGTGGGAATAAGAGCATATATCCACTTGCGACGTACCAGCCAATAAATCAGCATGAGAACGTTGGCGGCAATGAGAATAGGCAGAATATATACCAACATGGCGCGTGCCGAATGTCCTGCGGGATTGACGTCACCGCCATAGAGTGCTACAATGGTAAATGTTGTCAAAATGCATTGTATCACTAAAAACATCATCGAGATGTACTTATATACTGCTAATTTGCCCATATCGTATGACTATTGTTATTTCTTAACGTATTTTTCTACTGTATCCAACAAATCCTCTACACGGAAGGGTTTTGCCATGAATTCATCGCAGCCTGCGGCCTTAGCCTCACGGATATTCTCGTCGAAGGCATAAGCCGAGAGCGCTATCACCGGTATGTCGTGATTGACTTCTTTGATGATTCGGGTGGCATCCAGTCCGTTCATACCTGGCATACGGATGTCCATCAGAACCAGGTTTGGCTGCTCGTCTTCACAGAGGGTCACTGCCTCAATGCCATTCATGGCGCGTAACAGACGATAGCGCTTTGAAAGGACGATACGTACCAGTTCGAAGTTGCTGTCCTCGTCTTCTGCCACCAATATCAGCGGGGCATTCTTCAAGTTGGTCATTGTGGTCGAACGGATAGTTCGCGAGTTGGTTGTCGTGCGGCTGTTCTTGCTCATACCGCCAATGGTACCCTCGAAGGGCAGCACAAAGCGGAATGTAGAACCTTCGCCCAGTTTCGACTGTACGCTGATTGTTCCGTCCATCTTCTCAACGATGGTCTTACACAGAGCCAGTCCCAGCCCATAGCCTTTTTGCTCTTCAGCGTCGCGCGACACATACGTACCGAAAATGTTCTCAAGGTCGTTGGGATCAATGCCAGAGCCAGTGTCGGTAACAAAGAACTCTACATCTGTGCCGTCGTTGATGAGTCGGTAACCATAGGTAATACTGCCTTTCACCGTATGCTTCAACGCATTACCAATCAGGTTCGAGAACACCTGTGTCACACGGTTGGCATCGGTATTGAGTGTTACCTTCATATTCGGCTTGTTCCAAATGAGCTGCAGCGAATCCGGGCAACGGAACTTGAAGATGTTTTGCAGGCTATGGCAGAGATCGTTCAGGTCGGTCATTCCTTTCTTGATGCTGATTTCACCGGCCTCTACGCGCGACAGGTCAAGGATGTCGTTAATGAGCGCCAACAGACGCCCGTTGTTACTCTCCACGATTTCCATATATTTCATACGGTCTTCTGGTGAGTCCGTTTCCGCCATCACGCGCGAAAAGCCCTCGATGGCATTCAAGGGAGTACGTATCTCGTGACTCATATTTGCGAGGAAAAGCGACTTCATGCGGCTAGCCTGCTCTGCCTTCTTCGCTTTTTCTTCGTATTCGTTCAATTTTTTGTTTGCGGCTTCTAATTGCAGTTCTACCGAGTGAAGTTTTGCATTCGTCTCGGCTAACTTCTGCAATAGTGTCTCGCGTTCGTTTTGCTCCATCCTTTTCGATATTAGTATATAAATCGCAAATTTGGGTACAAAGTTACGAATAATCGGCTAAATAAGCGAAGAAAATACGATAAAAAAACTATAAAAAAATATAACGAGGGGTAATGTTAGTTATTAAGATAACTATCCGCGTTTGGCTTTTTCCCACGCACCGGATGTTTTGTGGGTGGAGAGATACTTCATACCTCGGAAAACGTTGAGGTTCATGAAGAGAAAGTAGTAAGGCACATAGAGCAGCTTGTTTTTGCACCCCTGTTTTTCCAACATCCAGGAGGCAAAGGCTGCAAGGTAGAACAGCAGCTGAAGTATCCAGATGACGTTGTAGACGGTGCCGGCCTTCATCATGACCAGCGCAACATTCAGGGGAATGAGGGCGAGTAGGGCAATGGGGGTGATACTCCAGCGCAGCACACGGTGGCTGACAAACTGGAAGGCCACCACGGGACGACGGAAGGGGTTCATCATCTGACGGAGCCACCACACACTCTGCAGTCCTCCTGCGGCAATGCGGCGTTTGCGCTTCGACTCTTCCGTAAGGTCGGCCGAACCGTACTCCATCGCGTAAGCATCCGACGTGTAGGCAATCTTATATCCTTGGTCCACCATGCGCATCGACATCACGAAATCGTCGAGCAGTGCCGTTTCGGGCATGGGCTCATAGAACCGCGTCCGGATGGCATTCAGTTCGCCTGCGGCACCCATGGCGGAGTACAGCTCGCTGTCCATGCGCTTCAGGGCACTTTCGTATTTCCAATATAAGCCTTCGCCTTCGGCTACGGCTTGACTGACCTTGTTTATTTTGGCGCCCTCAGCTGCGGTTTGTCCCTCGTGACGTGCCATCACGCGTTTTTCACCGGCCACACAAGCCACTTGCGGGTCTTGGAAACAACGTACTATTTCGCGTACGGCCTCCCGATTGACAATGGTATTGGCATCGGTCATCATGGTAATTTCCGAGCGCACCATGCTGATGCCGTGATTCAGTGCGGCGGTCTTGCCGCGACGCTCTGGGCTGAACACCACCTCGACATCCGCGTAGCGTGCCAGCCGCTCGTTTGTCTGATCGGTAGAGCCGTCGGTGACCCACATAATATGGAGTTTGTCGTGCGGATAATCCAGTTGCAGCGTGTTTTCCATCTTCATGTCCACGACGTCCTGTTCGTTGTAGGCACAGATCATGAAGGTTACCTCTGGCAGTTCCGCTTCGTCAGTGGGCAAAGCCTTCCTCTCGGCCTTGCCCCTCACGATGCGTTTCAGTCTGACCAACAGCCATAGCAGCATGCCATATCCCAGATAGGTATAGAATACGAGGAATGCACATATCCAGAATGCTATTTTCAATGCTGCCATAACGCTCAATGTTCAACGTTCAATGTTCAACGTGCATGTTGTCAGTCATTTGTCTCAATCTCCTCCTGCATGTCGATATACTGACGGTCCTTGTCGTAGAATTCGTACTGCAGGAAAGCTAGTTTCTGAGAAGGAACGATATGGACACCCATACCGTATTTCATGATCCACCGGTGTTTCAGCGATACGAGGCCCTGATTGATGTAGGCGGCAACGTAAGGATGAACATGCAGGTAGAACTTGCGGATGCCTATCTTGTTGACCAGGCGGTCAATCTTGCTCTCCAATTGGTCCGTAAACAGGATAGACGACTTGATTTTGCCCTTGCCAAAGCAGGTGGGGCAGGTTTCTTCTACGTTGACATCCATAGCCGGACGGACACGCTGACGCGTAATCTGCATCAGTCCGAACTTCGACAGCGGCAGGATGTTGTGGCGCGCTCTGTCTTTCTGCATGTTCTTACACATGCGTTCATAGAGCATTTGACGGTCTTCGGCAAGATTCATGTCAATGAAGTCGACGACGATGATGCCACCCATATCGCGCAGTCGCAACTGGCGGGCCAGCTCGTCGGCAGCACCCAGGTTCACCTCCAGTGCGTTGGCCTCCTGACCGTTTTCGGCTCGTGTACGGTTGCCGGAGTTCACGTCCACGACGTGCATGGCCTCGGTATGCTGAATGATGAGGTATGCTCCGCGCTTGTAGTTCACCGTCTTTCCGAAACTCGACTTGAGTTGCTTGGTGACATTGAAATTGTCGAAGATAGGCACATTGCCGTTATACTTCTTGACAATGTCCTGTTTCTCGGGGGCGATGAGTGACACGTAGTCCCGAACCTGATGGAAAATGTCCTCGTCATTCACGTAGATGCCGTCATACGTGGGGTCGAACACGTCACGCAGCAAGGCCACCGCACGACCAGTCTCCTCGTAACACAACTGAGGGGTCTTCGTGGCTTTCTGGGCCTTGGTGATGGTGTCTTCCCATCGTTTGACGAGCGCCTTCATCTCCTTGTCGAGCTCAGCCACACGCTTGCCTTCGGCCGATGTACGTACGATGACGCCGAAGTTCTTGGGGCGGATGCTTTGGACGAGTTGCTTCAGTCGGGCGCGCTCTTCGCCTTTCTTGATTTTTGAAGAAACCGAAACCTTATCTCCGAACGGCATGAGCACCATGAAACGTCCTGCGAAGCTCAGTTCACACGACAGGCGCGGACCCTTGGTATTGATGGGTTCCTTGACCACCTGAACCAATACCTCCTGACCCACTTTCAACGTTGTTGCCACGCTGCCTTCCTTCGGCAGGTCGGGCTGGTGCGTTGCCTTGGCAATGGGATAAAGTTTCTTCTTGTCGCTTTGTACCTGTTTCAGGTACTTTTCGTAAGAGCTGAATTGAGTGCCTAAGTCAAGATAGTGGAGAAAGGCGTCGCGCTCGGAGCCTACGTCAACGAAGCAGGCGTTCAGTCCGGGCATGAGCTTGCGCACACGGCCCAGATAGATGTTGCCGACCGAGTAGCTGGCCTCCTCGCGTTTTTCGTTCTGGTATTCCACCAGATTCTTGTCCTCGAGCAGGGCCATCGAGATCTCTTTCGGCTGAACATCGATGATGAGTTCGCTTGTCATGTCTCTGTTTCTTGTTATTTACTCTATTCTTTTAGTACTTTAAAAGAGCGTACCGTTGAAACTTGTTCGCCTCGCTGGTACACTCCTTTCATTCTTTCTAGCTCGTCAGGGCTTACTTGCTCTTATGACGATTCTTGCGCAGTCTCTTCTTGCGCTTGTGAGTAGCCATCTTGTGGCCCTTCTTTTTCTTTCCGTTTGGCATAATGTGATAAACTTATTAAAATTGTGAATTATTGCATTTTTTCTACAAAACTCTTTGCAGGCTTGAACGAGGGAATATCGTGTGCGTCGATAATCATCGTGACATTTCTGGAAATGTTGCGTGCGGTCTTCTTGGCACGGTGCTTGATGGTAAACGTACCAAAGCCGCGAAGGAATACCGGCTCCTTTTCATTTGCTATGCAATCACGTATCTCGCCCATAAATGCTTCAACAGCAATGGCAATATCCTTCTTGGGTAAACCCGTCTTCTCAGCGATATTGTTGATAATGTCTGCTTTTGTCATTTTTGTATAAATATTTTTATTAAATTCATGTTTCGGGCTGCAAAGTTACTAATTTTCAGCGTGATATAAAAATATTCTTGCCTTTTTTTTCTAAAAAAAATTATTTTTCGTATCTTTGCAGTCAAATTTTAGAGAATATTAAGATGAATCCGACCCCGACAGACGGTAATAATAATATGATAAGGTACGCACGAGGGACAATGGTCCGAGTGTGCATCTTCACCGGAGCACGACCGAATTTCGTGAAGGTGGCGCCCATCATCCGCGCTATCACTCAGACCGAAGGTATCAGCTACGAACTGGTCTATGCCGGTCGTCAGGAAGACCCCACGCTCGAACCCTCGCTGTTCTCCGATCTGCAGATGCCTGAACCCGATGCGTGGCTGGGTGTTGACTGCGAGAATCTTAACGAACTGACGGGTCGCGTGATGGCCGAATTCGAGCATTATCTGGAGGCTCATGCCTTCGATACCGTCATTGTCGTCGACGATCTGGCCTCTACGATGGCGGCAGCTATCGTCACCAAGAAACGTGGTCTTCGTCTGGCTCATATCGTTGCCGGCACGCGCTCGTTCGATGTCAGTATGCCTAAGGAAATCAACAGGTTAGTCATAGATGGTTTAAGTGATTTGTTGTTTACGGCAGGCGTAGGTTCCAGCAGTATTGCCACGCGCGAAGGAGCCGAGCTGCAACGCATTTATATGGTCGGCAACATCCTCATGGACACCCTCCGTCAGAACCAGTCGCGCTGGCAACGTCCGGCATGTCTTGACGGCATTCAGGACGGACGTTATCTGGTGTTCACCGTCAACCGCAAGGCACTCATTGCCGACAGCGACAAACTGGAGACGATGATGGATGCCATCGCTCAGGTGGCTGGCGACATACCCGTTCTGGCACCCCTGCGCGGCAAGGCTGCCGAGCTGACTTCCCGTCATGCCGCCTTCCGCGTTGTACCCTCACTGTCTTATCTGGAGTTCGGCTATCTCTCGTCGCGTGCACTGGGTGTCATCACCGATTCCGGCAATGTCGCCGAGGAGGCTACGTTCAACCACGTGCCTTGCATCACGCTGAATTCCTATACCGAACATATCGAGACCGTCAAGGTCGGCACCAACGTGCTGGTCGGTGAAGATGCCGGCCGTCTGCGCGACGAGCTGACGGCGATGGTCCGTGGAGAATGGAAAAATGGCTCGTTGCCCGACCGTTGGGACGGACGTACGGCAGATAGAATAGTACAAACACTGATGGCATGAAGTTATTTTTTGTTTTACTCTTTGGTTGGATAGCCGACCGTCTGTTCGGTGACCCCTCATGGATGCCCCATCCCGTGGTGGCCTTTGGCAAAGTCATAGCATTCCTCGAGCGACTCTTCAATCGTGGACCACGCTGGTGGCGCTTCTTCAGCGGTGCCGTCATCGCCGTAGTGCTCATCGTTGCCACTTATTACGTTACCATGCGCATCCTCCACTGGGTCGACTGGCACGACGTCTATGTAGGCATGGTCTTGAAGGCCCTATGCGTCTTCTTCTGCCTCGCTGGCACAACACTCGTCCGCGAGGTCCGCGCCGTATTCCATGCCCTCGACCGTTCGTTGGACGAAGGCCGTCGGCAGGTTGCCCGCATCGTCGGTCGCGACACGTCGCAGCTCTCCGCTCAGGAGGTTCGCACTGCCGCCCTCGAGACGCTGGCCGAGAACCTCAGCGATGGGGTAGTGGCCCCGCTGTTCTGGTTTGCCATTCTTGGCGTTCCTGGCATGATGGCCTATAAGATGGTCAACACCCTCGATTCGATGATTGGCTACAAGACCACCCGCTATCGCGCCTTCGGTTGCTGGGCTGCCCGTATCGACGATATTGCCAACTACATCCCCTCGCGTCTCACCGCCCTGATGATGCTCATCGTCGCTGGCAAGATGCGCGTGCTGCCCTTCACTACGTGGTTCGGACGCCAGAGCACCAGCCCCAACAGCGGCTATCCCGAGGCAGCACTGGCAGGCATTCTCGACTGCCGTTTCGGAGGTCCCCACACCTATTTCGGCGAGTATTTCGACAAGCCCTACATCGGCACCAATCCCCGCGAACTCACCACTGCCGACATGGAGTATGCCGTTCGCATCAACCGCCGCGTCGAAAACCTCTCCGTCATCCTCATTCTCCTCTTCCGCCTCGTCCGCTTCTTCATCCTCTATTTCTTCATCTGGAATTAAATCAAACATAAAATAATATTGTGAAAAGATTATCATTAGCAATCATGTTTGTGTTCTGTGCACTGGTTATGTCGGCACAGGACGATGGTATCAAAGTGAAATTTCTGGGCGACAGTCCTGACATCGTGGACTTTGCATGGTCGTGGGCTACGATGATGGACGATAATCCTGAGGACACGCCCGACGAGTCGATGACCGCAGTTGAAAAATCGCTGGAGTGTTACCGCACGGGTGCCGCCCAGCCCGAGGGCTTTACGATTACCGTTGACAAGAAGGCTGGCTATATCCTGGTGGAGCATACCGATGACATCTACACACAGCGTTGGGAGATGTGCTACTGGAACATGGCCGACAAGAAGCACAAGCTATTTGCGCTGTGCAGGGAGCTGTGGGAGGATGGCAAGCGCCTGAACCCCGGGCAGTACGACGGCCTGATGTTCTTCCGCTACGACAATGCCACGAAGCGGATGACTTTCGTTGACATGGGTATCGAGGTGGAATATTTCAATACCTCGTACGGCCTGCCGCGCGTGGGTAAGGACATCACGGTGACGAAGTGGAGCGAGTCAGGAAAGAAAACGACGAAGACGCTTAAATGGAACGGTAGCCGGTTCAGCTTTTAATTTACGAACTCGACACCAGCAAATCACTAAAGCCCTACAGTCTGATTCGAAAAGGACAGTAATTACAAGTATAAAACTCCGTTACGGGCGGGCGGTCGCAATAATGCGGCCTCCCGCCCGCAATAATAAGCACGGCCGCCCACATTAATTCGGGCGGCCGCCCGAATCCGCTTACCTTACGTCTCGCTCCCCTCTTCCCCTTCACCCCGGCACTAAAACACAATACTCCGAACGAAATTTCAAATACTCCGAACGAAATTTCAAATACTCCAAAAGTATTTTTTCCACGAGAAGACACTCTCGCTCGAAAATACTCAAATAAATTTGGTTTTTCGCTCGACTTTTCGTATCTTTGCAAGCATGTTCAAGAAAATAACTCTCAACATCATGTTGGCGGTTGCGCTGGGCATGAGTGGCGTGACGGCGCGGGCTGCCGACGATGGTGATATCGTGGAGTTTCAGGGCGACCGCTATGTGATTCATGTGGACAAGATGGGTGCGGACAGCGAGATGACCTTGCTGGACGTGTTGAACACCTGCCCGGAATTTATGTCCATCAACGGCAAGAAGATAGACCAGAATTACAAGTTGCGCGTTGACAACATCGACCTCGTGGTGGATGTCGAAACATTCCTGGCAAACGTGAAGGCTTGCGAGATAGACCGCATCCATGTATGCAGCAACACCTCGGTGGCAAAGGCCGTGGGCGGCACGAGGGGCGTGATAGACGTTTATTATCGCGACGACGTGAAGACGGACGGCAAGGTGGCCGTGACGGGTAACACCTACGGCAACGGCATGGCTTATGCCGACGTGGCGAACAAGAGCGAGCGCCTCACGGTGCGGGGTTATGCGCTGGCGCGTAGTTCGTACGGCAAAGCTTATCCCACCGGGGTATATAAGATGACCGACCGCGGTTTGGCCGAAAATGTGCACCTCAGCCTGGACTGGAAGATGAGCCAGAGCGACAAGCTCTTCATCAAGGTCTATCAGAAGTTCGACAACAACAAACAGAAGATTTTCGACCCCGAATTGCTCGAGACCCATCCTTACTATAACCGCTATGTCGGCCTTGTGTTGTCGTACTCCCACAGCTTCAAAAATGATGCCATCCTGTTTGCCGAGATAGGCAGCGACTACACCAGGGAAACCAGCGACGGCGACAGGATGGGTGACAGCTATCCCTACGGATTTGTAGAATTCAACACCCCCGTGTTTACCCCCGACTTGTGGCTGATGGTGGGTGCGGAGATGGACTACGAGAACACCTGCTATTTCGGTCGGAACCGCGAGCAACACTTGGTGACCGACTTCTACGCACAGCTGGACTATAGCCACGGTCCCTGGGTGCTGACAATGGGTGACCGCTACCGCATGATGAACTACTGGAATCGCCGCTACGACTCGGATGACCATAGCCTGTGGACGCATGCGCGCAGCAACCATTGCTATCTGGCCAGTGTGGGCTACAGGGCAGGGCATCACTTTGTTCAGGGAATGTTCGCCCGCCGATTCTTCATTCCCGAGGTGAGCGATTTCCTAGTGGACGAGACAGCCCCGACGACGGCCTTGAAATACGATGCTGGCAGTTACAATACCTGCCTTGCACATCAGGGGGTGCTGCGCTATTCGTATCAGCAGCAGGGCCTCTGCTATCACGCCAGCGTGGAGAATAACTGGTACACCGATCTCGCCACGCCCAACTACCAGGAGCTGGGCTTCAGGAACTCGGTCTATTGGAAGACAGGTCCTTGGGAACTGACGCTGGGTGCCAACTACTATTATCACCACATAGATGCTGGTTCAAAGACGGATTCCGATTACGACAACTACTATACGCTGAAGTTTGCTCCAGTGCTGAATCTGCCCAAGGGATTCCGTCTGTCGTCGACGCTGCTCTACAGCAGTCGCCGCACGATGGAGGACCGGCATGCTCACCTCTTTGCCACCGTCAAGGCCAACAAGCAGTTGGGTAGGAAGTGTAATGTCTTTGCCGAATTCCACGATATAGCCGGTTATGCGACAGGCTATTGGTTGCAGCAAGCTGGGCTGTATCAGAACCGTGCCGTGAGCGTGGGAGCGACAATTTATCCTTTCAAATAAAGGTAAAAGGGTAAAAAAAGTAAAAAGGTAAAAGGATAAAAAAGGTAAACGATGAAAATAGATTCTGTGAAACCGGGAACGCCCAAGCGGGCAACATATCTGTCGCTGATAGCCGTACTGTTGTTTATGGGCTGTTTGAATTATGCCGTAGTCTTCAACGGCATGCAAGTAAAAGATACGGTATGGGCTCTGACGCCACCCCTCATAGCTATCTCGTTGGCTCTGATTACCAAGGAGGTGTACAGTTCGCTGTTCATCGGCATACTGTCGGGTGCTTTGCTCATAACAGACTTCGAGCCCGTGGGAATGCTTAACCAGCTATTCCCGAACGGCATGATGACGGTGCTGGCAGACAAGTGGAACGTAGGCATACTCGTTTTCATGGTGATACTGGGTACGATGGTGCAACTGATGAACCGTGCGGGTGGTTCGACAGCTTTCGGCGTGTGGGCTGCCGAGCGCATCAAAAGCCGTGCCGGTGCGCAACTGTCAACAATGCTGTTGGGTTGTCTGATTTTCATTGACGACTACTTCAACTGTCTGACCGTTGGTTCCGTCATGCGCCCTGTCACCGACAAACACAAGATCAGCCGTGCGAAGCTGGCCTACCTGATTGATTCCACGGCGGCACCCATCTGCATCATTGCCCCCATCTCGTCGTGGGCGGCAGCGGTGGCAGGATTCGTCAAGGGCGAGAACGGCATCAGCATTTTCGTGCAGTCCATACCTTTTAATTTCTATGCGCTCCTGACCTTATTGATGATGGTGTTCATCATCCTGATGAAGCTGGACTATGGTCCCATGCTGTTGCACGAGAATAATGCACGCAAGGGCGACCTCTTCACTACCGGCAAGAGCAAGCAGGCCCAGGAAGAGAGCCGGAAGGAGACTAGGACAGGCCGTGTGTCAGACTTGATCGTCCCTGTCGTGCTGCTCGTCTTCGGATGTGTCGTCGGCATGATATATACCGGTGGTTTCTTCCAAGGCAAGAGCTTCGTCGACGCCTTTGCTGCCAGCGATGCCTCAGTGGGGCTGGTGATGGGCTCCGCCGTAGCACTCGTCATCACTATTGCTTACTATTTGGTGCGTCAGTCGCTGTCGTTCAGCGAATGTATGGATTGTCTGCCGGAAGGTTTCAAGCAGATGGTTCCCGCCATGTTGATTCTGACGTTTGCATGGACGCTGAAGAGCATGACCGACAACCTGGGAGCGGCAACCTTTGTGGCCGGCGTGGTGGCAAACTCTGCCGGCGGACTCATGGGGCTCCTGCCTGCCATCATCTTTGTCGTTGCCACGGGTCTGGCTTTTGCCTCTGGAACATCTTGGGCTACCTTTGGCATCCTCATTCCCATAGTGGTGTCGTGTTTTCAGGAAATTGACCCGCAGCTGATGATTATCTCCATCTCTGCCTGTATGGCCGGTGCGGTGGCTGGTGACCATTGCTCACCCATCTCCGATACCACCATCATGTCGTCGGCAGGTGCACAGTGTGAACACATGAATCACGTCACCACCCAGTTGCCGTACGTCATGACGACGGCCGCTGTGTCGTTCCTGACATTCCTCGTGGCAGGCTTCACAAAGAGTGCGGTGCTGTCTCTCGCTTTCGGTATCGTGGTACTGTTCCTGCTTCTGATGTTCATTCGTCGTAAACTATAGAAAAAAATTTGGTAGTTCGCTCAACTTTTCGTATCTTTGCAGCCTGTTAAGACATTTAGAACTAAAAATAACGATGACCAAGCAGGTATTTCTGAAGACGTTTTACATCTATGTGATTCCGTATTTTGTATTGCTCACGGTGATACTCAGCCTGATGTATGCATATCCGAAACCAGAGCTTCACATGATGCTGAACTCCCATCACACGGGCATTCAGGATACTTTCTTCAAGTATTATAGTGTGATGGCTGAATGGCCGTTGTATGTTCTGGCATTGCTCCCCCTGTTGTGGAAGAAGGTTCGATGGACGATCTTCTTTGCCTTGTGTGAACTGACTGGCGGTGCTACCCTGCAGATCATGAAACACACCATCTGTCACGCCCGTCCCGTCAGCGTGTTCGAGAATTTCCATGACGTGACTTTGCCCTTGGTAGAGGGCGTGACGATGTATCATGGCAACTCCTTCCCATCGGGACATGCCTCTACGTTCTTTATGTTCTGCACGTGCTGTGTCATTATCCTGGCATGTCACTACAGCCAGAAGAATAAAGCATACAACCTCCGGTCGCGGTTGCTGTTTTACGCGTCGTTGTTGGTGCTGCTGGTGCTGGCAGCCTTGGGTGCATACTCACGTGTCTATCTGTCCCAACACTTCATATCGGATGTGTGTGTGGGCAGCATCATCGGCTTTACGACACCGTTCTTGATGTTCTATTTGTTCAAGAAGAAAATCCTGAAAATATAATCAAATAAAAAAGAGGTAAGCAAACTCGCTTACCCCTTATTGTTTTTGAGCCTATCGGATGTTGAGTACGACGATGGACTTTGCCGGTATCTTCACCGTGAGCACGCCTTTCTTCAACTTTGCATCCTTGAAGTCGGCAGGAGCAACGACGTTGGGATGCTGGAAGTCGTTGAAGTCAGCCACATTCTTCGAGGTGAGGATGCGACCGCTGACAGTCTTCGCAGCATAGCCTTCCACGGTGAAATCGATGGTCTGGTCCTTGTCCAGCGAGACATTGGTGACGGCGAGGACGATGCTGCCGTCGGTGGTCTTCGCAGCCGAGGCAGAAAGCATGGGGCAGGGACGATAGCCGGCATCCTTCGCACCTTGCTTCTCCTTGAAATAGGCCTTGCTCACCTGCATGGTTTCGCTCTCGAGGTCGAGTGGAAGATAGGTAGCCTCTTGGAATGGAGTGTACATCTCGAAGACGTGGTAGGTCGGCGTGAGCACCATGTGGCCAGTACCTTCTTGGTCGGTCAGAATCATCGACTGCAGCACGTTCACAATCTGAGCAATATTCGCCATCTTCACACGGTCGGTGTATTTGTGGAACACATTCAACGAGAGTGCTGCCACGAAGGCGTCACGCAGGGCGTTCTGCTGGTAGAGGTGTCCGCTGATGGTGCCAGGTTCCTCGTCCCACCAAGTGCCCCATTCGTCCACGAGCAGGCCGACCTCGCCCTTCGGATCTTTCTCGTCCATGATGGCCTTGTGCTTCTTGATGACCTCCTCAATCTCCAGACATTTACCCAAAGCCCAGTAGTACTGGTCGTTGTCGAACTTCGTAGCCGAGCCCTTCGGACCGTCCCAGCCCGAGCATGTATAATAATGTAGGGAGACGCCCTGCATGCGATTGCCGATTTTGTCCATCAGCACTTCCGTCCACTTGTAGTCGTAGTCTGAAGCACCACTGCCGATGCGGTAGAGCTTGTTGCCGGTATAGTCGCGCAGGTAGGTATTGAATTTGCGGAACTCGTCCGAGTAGTATTCCGGCGTCATGTTGCCACCGCAACCCCACGCCTCGTTGCCAATGCCGAAGTATTTCACGTGCCAGGCTTTTTCACGGCCGTTCTGACGACGCAGGCGGGCCATCGGAGTATCGCCGTCAGAGGTCATATATTCCACCCATTGCGCCATCTCCTTCACCGTGCCTGAGCCAACGTTTCCACTGATGTAGGGCTCGCAGCCGAGCATTTCGCAGAGGTTCAGAAACTCATGGGTGCCAAACGAGTTATCCTCGATGGTGCCACCCCAGTTGTTGTTGCGCAACGAGGGACGCTGGTTCTTCGGACCGATGCCGTCCATCCAGTGATAGTCGTCGGCAAAACAGCCGCCCGGCCAGCGCAACACGGGAACCTTCAGCGCTTTCAGGGCTTCGAACACGTCCTTGCGGTAGCCGTTGATGTTGGGAATCTGAGAGCCTTCGCCCACCCAGAGGCCACCGTAGATGCAGGTGCCGAGGTGTTCGGAGAACTGACCGTAGATTTCGCGGTTGATTTTTGCTCCTGCCTTGTCAGCGTGGAGCGTTGCCTTTACGTTGTCAGCCGCCATTGCCGTTGCAGCGCAGGCCAATGCGATAAACGCAGATAAAACTTTCTTTCTCATAATTGTATTATAGTTCTTGTGATTAATTATCTGGTTTGCAAAGATACGGATTTTTTTTCAAAATACGTCATCGGAAACGTTTTTTTGTGTTCATGCTTGGTGGTTTGGAAAAAAATAACTAATTTTGCCCGGTGAGAAATTGACGAAATAACAGATAAAAGTTTAAAACTATGATGAAGAAAATGATGAATTGGGTGTTCGTTGCTACCCTCGTTTGCAGCTCAAGTGTATTGACTTCGTGTAAGCAGAAGCAAGTTCAGCAAGCTCCAGAGAACAATGCTGAGGTGCAAGTGGCTGATTCTGCCAAAAAGGTAGTAAGTACCGAACTGATTCGTACTGACAAGAGTTGGGATGGCGTAGAACTGCCCGACTATCTGCAGGGACGTCCCGAACTGGTGGCAGTGAAGTATGTGTTCCCCGCCGGACAGAAACTGGGCTGGCACCACCATCCCGTGATGAACTACGGCGTGCTGGTACAGGGCGAACTGACCATTATCGGACAGGACGGCAAGGAGAAGGTCGTTCATGAGGGTGAGGCTGTTGTAGAGATGGTCGGCACCATCCACCACGGCGAGAACCGCGGCACGAAGGACGTCATCCTATACATGTTCTACCTCTCGCAGAAGAACATGCCGCTGGCCGTGCAACATCCCGATATTCCTTTAGAATAGACGCTGCAATCAGTCTGTTTCTTCTTATAGGAACCGCAGCTCTGCCTCCAGCATCTCCAGTTTCGGCATCGGACAGCCTGCCTCGCGGGCAATCTCTAAGGGGCGGGTGTAGAGATAGTATATCTCCATGCGACGGTGGAAGTCGTAGTCCAGTCGCATGGATGGCGAATAGGGCGTCATGTTATCCGTCATATCTATCATCTTGTCGACAAACGCCTCATCAAGGTTCTTCACACCCAGATGCTGGGCAGCACTCACCACCTCCATCATCTGCTCACGAATCAGTTGACGGGTCGACTTGTTCTTCAGCAGCATGTCTGTCTGCGTGTGCAGGGCTACCGTCATACCGTTGAACGGCATGTTCCAAACAGCCTTTTTCCATCGTGCCTCATGATATTCTACCAGTCCCGTCTCGATGCCGGCCTGACGGAATTCATCCACAACAGCCTGCATCAGCGCTTCGTCCTTGCAGGAATAGTTGGCCAAATTGATGCTGCCATAACACTGGTGGTTAACAACGCCTGGCTCTGTCTTGGCAGAACAGATAAAGGCCAGTCCGGCAGCTAGTTGCACGTTGGGAAACATCTTCTGCACATCTTCCTCTACACCAATACCGTTCTGAATGAGCACCACAAGCGTTTTGTCATGGAGCAATGGGGGCAGCAATGACTGCAGTTTGCCGTTGTTCACAGACTTCAGACACACCAGCACCACGTCGCACTTCGGCATGTCCTCCGTATGCAAATACGCGTTTACATTATCCAGATGAAACGATCCGTCGCAGGAGTCTACCTGCAGACCATGCTGTTTCACATATTCATAGTCGCTGCGGAACAGAAAATGAAGTTCCTGTCCTGCATGAGCCAGTTTAGCTCCGTAATATCCTCCAATGGCACCAGTGCCGATAATTCCGTATTTCATATTAATTGCTTTTAGCTGTATTATTCCATTTAGTTATTTTATCTTTAGACGTTCACTTAATGACATTTTTGCATAGCGGCGCCACTCGGCGGTGCCGTTTTGTTTGTCGTCGAGGTAGTGGAGGTCGTGCATGTGGGCATAGGCCTCCATTTCGAAGGGGTTGAGACGATAGCCTGCATTCTTCAGACGACGCCAATAGCGGCAGGCGAGGAGCCAGTACCAGCCGTAGAGGATGTAGAAGCAGAACCAGGAATCGTGGGTGGAGCGTGCCTGGTAGAGGTGAATCATCTCATGATTCTTGATGATGCTACTGACGGTATCCTTCGACGCGTGGGACGTATTGATACGTGCTGCCTCTTCCTTGCTGTGGGTGATGATACGACCAAAAAAGGTCATACCGTCGTAGCCCTTGCGGATGAGCCAGGGACGCGCTATGGCACGCATGTCGGAGAGCTTACTCGGTCGTCGGAACAGTGGCATATTGTGCTATGAAATCGTCTTCGGAGATGATGGGGATGCCCAGTTGCTGGGCCTTCTTGTTCTTGCCCGAGGTGGAGGTGACGTCATTATTAATAAGGTAGGACGTAGAACCACTGACAGCCGAGGCGACCTTGCCGCCCTGCGACTCGATATAGGCCTTGAGTTCGTTGCGGTTCTTGTAGTGATGCACGTCGCCAGTGATGACGAAGGTGAGGCCGGCACATTTGTCGCCTGACGCCGACACGTCGGGAGTGGTGACGGTGAGCTTCGTGAGGAGGCGACGGTAGCGGGCGAGGTTGCGTTCGTTACGGAACCATAGGACGAACTGGGCAGACTTCTCAGGGCCTATGCCGTCGATATGGGCGAAGACGTCGGAAGGGGAGAAAGCGGGAGAACCGCTTTCCGCAGGAGCAGCGAAGAGGTCGCCTTCGACGGGGATACCCGATGAAGGGGCCGACGGAAAACCGTCGGGAACGGTGGCCATAGCCACTAATTCGTCAAGGGGGTAAGCTGAGAGCAGTCGTTTGCAGACGTCGAGGCCACAGAGCGGGATGTTGAGGGCGTAGAGCAATCGGTGAGCTTCGACCTCACGACTCTTATCAATACTGCGCATGATGTTGGAGGCCGACTTCTCGCCAAAGCCATCCATGCGCGAGAGTTCGAGGATATGGCTACGCAGTTCGTAGATGTCGGCATATTCGGCAATCCATCCAAGGTTGATAAACTTTGAGAGCGTCTGTTCGGAGATTCCGTCGATGTTCATACCTTCTTTCGACACGAAACGCGCCAGTTTTCTGAGTTGCTTGGCGGCACAGTCAGGATTGGTGCAATGGAGCGTCTTGGTGCCGCTGGCCTCGCTGACGACAATCTGCGTGGACGCGTGGCAGACGGGACATTCGTTTGGCACACTGAACGTGCCGACGCTCTGGGTGACCTTGATGACCTTGGGGATAATCTTGTTGGCCTTGATGACGCTGAGCTGGGTGCCAGGACCACCGATGCCCAGACGTTCGCACTCGCTGATGTTGCATAGCGAGGCACGTTTGACGGTAGTACCCTCGAGTTCGACGGGTTGGAAGATGGCGACAGGGGAAATGGTAGATGCCGCACACGACCACTCTACTTCTTTTAATATTGTGTCTGCCGACTCGTCCTGCCACTTGAAAGCCAATCCGGCTCGGGTGGCGTGATGGCCTGTGACGGACCCCGTTTGGGCGTAGTCGGTATCGTCGTAGCACACCACGAGGCCATCGACGGGGAAGGGATTCTGACGGGAGGTGACTTTTTGGGTAAAGCGAGCCAAAGTCGCTTCCACCGAACCTTCGTCGGGATGTTCGACCAGTTCGCGCTCGACTGTTTTGAAACCTTGAGCGTCAAGCCAAGCCATCCGTGCTCCCCAACTATTTAGTTGAAAGTTGAGAGTTGAAAGTTGAGAGTTGTCAATGTAAACCAATGTAAATGGTATCCACTGGATGTGACGCTGGCGCACCTCGTCAGGGTCTTTCAGTGTCAGCGAGCCAGAGGCGAGATTGCGCGGATTAGCATAGTCCTCGCCACTCTCCATAAGGAAGCGTTCGAAGTCGTCATAGCTGATAACTGCTTCGCCACGAATGACAGTATGCCCTTGATAGTCTATAGTCTGCGGTATGCCGTTGATAGAACGAGCTAGATGGGTGATGTTGGTGCCGATATGTCCGTTGCCACGTGTGACAACCTTCGTCAACTTGCCATTGTCATAGGTTACTACGAGCGTCAGACCGTCCAGTTTCCACGATATCCAAATAGGTCGTTCCTCAGCCCATTTCACGAGGTCGCTGACCTGTTTGGTCTTCGCTAGCGAGAGGGCTGCAAACTCGTGTTCCTCCTTCTGCCCCGTAATAGTATCCTCGGAAACCTTCTGTGTGGGCGAATCGGGCAGGGTAGTGCCAGTCTCGTTTTCGAGTGCTTTCAGTTCGTCGAAACGCTGGTCCCACTCATAGTCAGTCATCTGTTCAGTCCGTCCGTTGTAGTAGGCGTCCGAAGCTTCGTTTAGCTCGCGAACGAGCTGTTCCATGCGTAATATCTTGTCGTTTGGCATAGTTTTTATCCAATTTTGTGCAAAGGTACAAAAAAAATTCGTACCTTTGCAGTTCAAACGGAAAAAAATAATGATTTCAGTAGAAGGATTACGTGTCGAGTTTGGTGTGAAGCCGTTGTTCGCGAATGCCAGTTTCGTGGTCAACGACCGTGACCGTATTGCCCTTGTGGGTAAGAACGGAGCGGGCAAATCGACACTGCTAAAGATACTTTGTGGCAAGCAGACACCCACGTCGGGTGTGGTGAGCGTGCCAAACGATACGATCATAGGCTATCTGCCTCAGGTGATGAACCTGCAGGACTCGACAACGGTACGACAGGAAGCTCAGAAGGCCTTTGCCGACATTCAGCAGATGGCAGAACGTATAGAGCGGATGAACCAGCAGTTGGCTGAACGTACGGATTACGAGAGTGAGAGCTACTTGGCGCTGATAGAGAAATATACGTCGGAGCACGACCGCTACCAGATGCTGGGTGCGGACGGCTATGAAGCCGAGATTGAGCGCACGCTGATGGGTCTGGGCTTTGAACGCAGCGATTTCGAACGCCCCACGTCGGAGTTCTCTGGCGGTTGGCGAATGCGTATTGAGTTGGCTAAAATCCTATTGCGTAAACCCGATGTGCTGTTGCTGGACGAGCCCACCAACCATCTGGACATTGAGTCTATCCAGTGGTTGGAGCAGTTCTTGGCCACAAGTGCCAATGCCGTTGTGCTGGTGAGTCACGACCGCGCATTTATTAATAATGTGACGAACAGGACACTGGAGATATCGTGCGGACAGATTATCGACTACAAGGTGAAGTACGACGAATATGTCGTATTGCGCAAGGAACGTCGCGAACAGCAGCTCAGAGCCTACGAAAACCAGCAGAAGGAGATAGCCGATATGAAGCAGTTCATCGACCGTTTCCGCTATCAGGCCACGAAGGCTGTGCAGGTGCAGCAGAAAGTGAAGCAGCTGGAGAAAATCGTGCCTATCGAGATTGACGAGGTGGACAATTCGGCTATGCACCTGAAGTTTCCGCCCTGTTTGCGAAGTGGCGACTATCCCGTCATTTGCGAGGACGTCAGGAAGGCATATAACCACGTGGTGTTCGACCACGTGAACCTGACCATCAAGCGAGGCGAGAAGGTGGCCTTTGTTGGTAAGAACGGCGAGGGTAAGTCGACGCTGGTGAAATGTATCATGGGCGAGATACCGTTCGATGGAAACCTGAAGGTTGGCCACAACGTGCAGATAGGCTATTTTGCCCAGAATCAGGCACAGTTGTTGGACGAAAGTCTGACTGTATTCCAGACGATAGACTATGTGGCTAAAGGTGATATGCGTCTGAGAATCAACGATATCCTCGGTGCGTTTATGTTTGGTGGCGAGGAGTCGGACAAACGTGTGAAAGTGCTGAGTGGAGGCGAACGTAGCAGGCTTGCGATGATCCGTCTTTTGCTGGAACCCGTGAACCTGCTGATTCTCGACGAGCCTACTAACCATTTGGATATGGCATCGAAAGATGTGCTGAAGGAAGCCATCAAAGCCTTCGACGGAACAGCTATCGTCGTGTCCCACGACCGTGAATTCCTTGACGGGTTGGTGACGAAGGTCTACGAGTTCGGAGGAGGCAAGGTTCGCGAGCATTTGGGAGGTATCTACGACTTCCTCAGGAGCAAACAGATTTCAGAGCTCCATGAACTCGAAAATTCCCAGGCTGGGAAAACATTCCCAGGCAGGGAACAAAATATTCCCAGCGTGGGAACAAACACTCAGCCGGTAGTAAAAAACCAGTCGTATGCCGAGCACAAGGAACAGCAGAAGCAGTTGCGCAAGGCCGAGAAGGCTGTCGAGCAGTCGGAGCGCAGAATCAGTGATATGGAACAGCGCCTGAAAGAACTCGACGACCTGCTGATGAAACCAGAGAATGCGTCGAATATGGAATTCGTAACGGAATATACGACGACGAAGAAAGCCCTCGACGAAGAGGTGGAACGCTGGGAAAAGCTCTCAGAAGAATTGGAACAATTAACGAATTAAAAACATATAGAACAATGAAGAAATTATTGATTATCATGGCATTAGCATCAATGACCATTACGGGTTCAGCACAGCAATTGCGCTCAGGTATTAATCTGGCAGATTTGGATACGAGCGTGCGTCCTGCTGACGATTTTTATGAGTATGCATGTGGTGGATGGATGAAAGCCAACCCATTGCCTGCTGCCTATTCACGCTACGGTAGTTTCGACCGTCTGGCTGAAGACAACAACAAGCGTATCAACGGCATCCTGAAGGAACTGTTGGAAAACAGCTATGAGAATGGTACTGTCGAGCAGAAACTGAGCGACCTGTATAAGTTGGCAATGGATTCTGCCCGTCGCGAACAAGATGGCCTTTCGCCTGTGATGCCTCTCATCAAGCGTCTGGAGGCTGCGAAGACCAAGGATCAGCTGTTTGCTATCCAACTGGAACTTGCCCCCTATGGTTCAGAGGAATTCTTCAATTCATATATTGCCGCTGACGAGAAGAACGCTACGGAGAATATTGTCAATATTTTCCAAGGTGGTCTGACGTTGGGACAGAAGGACTATTATCTGGAGACTGACGAGGCTACCACGAAGATTCGTGAGGCTTACAAGAAGCATATCGTCCGCATGTTCCAGCTCTTTGGCTTCAAGAAAGGTGCTGCCGAGCAGAAGATGAAGAACATCATGAAGGTTGAGACGGCATTGGCCAAAGCTTCGAAGTCACGTACGGAACTGCGTGATCCACAGGCTAACTACAACAAGATGACGTTGCAGGAGTTTGAGAGCCGTTATCCCCACTTCCAGCTGGAAAAGCAGGGTTTGGCAATGGGTATGAAGAGCGAGCATATGCAGCAATTAGTAGTTGGACAGCCCGAATTCATGGCCGCTGCCGACAAGTTGTTTGCCACGATGAAGCCCGCTGAATATCGTGACGTGATGGAGTGGGGGATTATCGATGGTTCGACAGGTCTGCTGAACGACGAAGTCCGTGCGGCTAATTTCGATTTCTACGGCAAGGTGATGTCTGGTCGTAAAGAGGACCACCCATTGTGGCGTCGCGCCACCAATCAGGTGCAGGGCGTGATGGGTGAAGCACTGGGTCGTATCTATGTGCAGAAGTATTTCCCTGCTTCGTCGAAGGAACGTATGAAGACGCTGGTGGAGAATCTGCGTATTGCACTTGGTGAGCGTATTGCCGCTCAGGACTGGATGGACGATTCGACAAAAGTGAATGCTCTGCTGAAGCTTAATACCTTCTACGTGAAGATTGGCTATCCTGACCGTTGGACAGATTTGTCTAACTTGAAGATTGATGCGAAAAAATCTTACTATGAGAATATGAAGGAATGCCGTCGTTTCTGGGTTGTCTGGCAGATAGAACATAAGGCAGGAAAGCCTGTTGACAGAGACGAATGGCATATGACTCCACAGACAGTAAATGCATACTATAACCCTACCACGAACGAAATCTGCTTCCCAGCTGGTATTCTGCAAGTTCCGTTCTTTGATCCCACTGCTGATGATGCCTTCAACTATGGTGCTATCGGTGTGGTAATCGGTCATGAGATGACTCACGGATTCGATGATCAGGGACGCCAGTATGATAAGGATGGAAATATGCATGACTGGTGGACGGAAGCTGATGGAAAGAACTTTACAGAACGTACGGATAAATATGCCGACTTCTTCTCGAAAATCAAGGTGCTGCCCGACCTGAATGCCAACGGTCGTTTGACGTTGGGCGAGAACCTTGCCGATCATGGTGGTCTGCAGGTTGCGTGGTTTGCTTACAAGAATGCTACTAAGCGAAATCCGTTGCCTGTCATTGACGGACTGACGGCTGACCAGCGCTTCTTCTTGGCCTATGCTGGTGTGTGGGCAGGTAATGTGACAGAGGCTGAAATCCGTAATCGCACCAAGAGTGACCCCCACTCACTGGGTCGCTGGAGGGTCAATGGTGCCCTGCCTCATATTGATATGTGGTACGACGCTTTCGGTGTGAAAGAAGGTGATAAAATGTTCATTCCAAAGGCCGAACGACTGCCTTTGTGGTAAGAATAATAGTCAAAAAGCTAAAAAATTCCGACGTAAATGTAAATTTACGCCGGTTTTTTGTTGCATTTAAAAATTTTTTAGTAACTTTGCAAACATTATTACTACCAAGTGTATGATGAACGACAATAATATAGAGAAGACGCAACGAACAGTTCGCCCTCAAACGCTACAAAGGGAACAGGAACTTCCACAGGAAGACCAACCCATGCAAATGCAACAACAGCAGCAACAAGCTGCAGGTAAAGCGTGCCCCTATTGCGGAGCTATCAATGACCCCGAGGCCATGTTCTGTGCCCAGTGTGGCCAGCCGATAAACAAGATGGCTTGTCCGCATTGCGGTGCCGAAATGGATCCTGACGCAGACTTCTGCGAAGTGTGCCACCATTACATCCGTAAGGACATTTGTTCCTACTGCGGAGCTCGGCTGTCAGGCAATGAAGCCTATTGTCCTGAATGCGGCAGTCCGCAAGGAGGTATTGTTTGTCCGACGTGTCATTCGCTGAACGATTTCGCATTTTGCAAGAAGTGCGGAACGGCACTGACGGAAGAAGCCCGTATGTTAGTAAGGGAGTTGCAACATAATCCTGACTATCAGGAACTGGTGGAGATTGTGCAGGACTTTTCGAAGTTGGAGAACGCTCTGCCCTATAATTCCGAACGTGACATTCTGCGTGAGCAGGCCAACAATAAGTTGCGTGAACGTGTGCTGACGCTGTTGGCTAAAGACGAAGGTGTGGAGAACCCCGTCATTCCAAAGCCTGAGACCAAACGTATGACCAAAGAAGAGTTGGAAGAGCAGAAAGCCGTGAAAATCAAGATGTTGTCGGCTATTCTCGACAAACTTGCAGTTCCTGCTGGTCCCTCGCCAGCAAAAGCCCGCAACTACGCGATGGCCAGTAAACCAGTCGGAGTGCGCCTGGCTTGGGTGTGCAACTACAAACATGCTATGCATAGCAGCCCTTGTGGGTGTGCGAAACCCCAGATGGGTGGCAAATGGGTTGTTTTAGGTAAGAATTCTAACGCTGAAATAAAAGACGACAAATAATATATGGACGACAAGACCTTTAGAGGTGCAGAGCCTGTAGCGGATGGCACTACGATGAAGACAATGCGTGTCAGTGGGAGTCAGCCTGCTGCCGGTGGCAATGGAGAAATGACCATCCGTCCAGGAGAGAATACACAAGGCCAGACGGGTGGCGAAGTAGAGTTCCTTCTGAAAGGCAGGATGTATCGGAGCATTAAGTGCCTGAGCGACAATTCCGGCGAGGCTCAAGTTTTTCTGGTAGAAGGTGAAGAGGGCCAACGCGTGTTGAAAGTGTACTATCCCAACTTTACCATTAAGAAGACGCTGATGCGCATCATCCAGAACATCGGTATGGAGATGATAGTCCGGATATACGACTATGGCAAGACGTATGTTGACGGCAAGAATCGCGACTACGAGTTGATGGAGTATCTTCGTGGAGGCTCGCTGAATTCATACGATTTGGACGGTGATTTCAATCAGTTCCGTCGCATAGCCCTGCAGGCAGCTGCAGCATTGGCATACTGTCATAACTACAACATCATTCACAAGGATATCAAACCAGGCAACTATTTCTTCCGTGAAGCAGATCACAAGGAAATCGTGCTGGGAGACTTTGGAATCTCCAGTGTGTTGGAAGGCGACGAGAAAGTGCACCGTACGACACAGGCTCGTACACCGGTGTATGCTGCACCAGAAATGTACAATGATGTCATTGACGGTGAGGTAGAGATCACCCCTGCTGCCGACTTCTATTCGCTGGGTATCACGCTGATGACGCTCTGGCTGGGTGAAAATCCGCTGAGTCAGAATGAGCGTGTGATGATGCGTAAGAAGAACGAAGGACGTCTGCCGCGAATCAACGAACTGCCTGATCGTGTGAAGATGATTGTTCAGGGACTCACGTCGGTCAATCCGCAGACACGTTGGGGATATGATGAAGTAGAGCGCTGGTTCTTGGGCGAGGATGTGAAGATTGATATGTCTTCACCCATTCTGAAATATCGTAGTTTCATCGTAGATCCGGAGAAGAACCTCGTAGCGGACAATGTTCACGAATTGATTCCCCTGTTGCTTGATAACGAGCGACTGGCTATCAATTATTTGTATAATGGTCGTATCGCAGGTTGGCTGGAACAGTGCGGAAACGTGAAACTCAGTTCAGCTGTCAAGGATATCGTAGTGAACCGCTATCCTGTCAATCAGCATGCAGGATTGATGGCTGCTGTTTACGTGATGGAACCATCCTATCCGTACAAGGATTTGCGAGGCAATCTTTGTGACGATGTGCATAGTGCAGCAATCTCGGTATTGAGCTATCAGGATGAATATAAACTGGCTTTGGCTAATCCGAATGACACGCTTTACCTTTATCTGGAGTCGCATTCAAAGGCCGATGTCAATCGCTTGCGCAGCTATTTCGCAGAAGACAGCAAACTGGACGCACGCATAGCTATCTTGAGATTTGCTTACGAAATAGATCCAGACATTCCTTTCCTTGTAAATCGTCCGTCTTCTAATCTGGCAGATATTGTTCATACTTTTGGTCATGAGGATTGTTCCGATGACGAGTGGACCAGTTTGAGCGATGGTCGTTTGCTTTCGTGGATGTATTGTCATGAAGACCATATGGCCTGTGAGGCTCTGCGTATCATGACGGCAGGAAAGACGCCGAGTCGTTCGCTGGGTTACAAGGTACTGTACAATATTGACAAAGAAGCCGCTTACGATTTACGTGATGCCGATTCGCCCTATAAAGTTGGTGAGGTTATACGTGAACAACTTAAAGAATGGCAGGACCTGTCGGACGAAGAGTATGCTAAGAAAGCGGTTGATTTTACCGATCCCGATGGACGTTTCATCTATTTCGCCCAGTTGCATGGTTGGTTTGAGCAAATCAGTCAGGCTCGTGCCTGCTTCGATATGAAGAGTGAAGAGAACCGAACCCGTCTGGGAGCTTATGATGTTCGTACGGCAGTATATCGTTTCTGCCGAATCCTCGGTGTGACACCTACTTATCTCTTGGAGGACGGAACAGAACTCACTTCGGCTCTTACGATGGACAAACTGATGTATCGTCCACAATTGCTTTCTGCCATGAAGCGTGGCTCTTTGAGCCAGTGGATGGCAGTGTTCTATCATGAAGACCCGTTCCAGGATTTCAGCGAGACTTATAGCTACGAGCGTAAGTTGGAAGAATGGATCTATGCCTTGGGTGAGATTGACCAGAATCAGTATTATTTCAAACGCTACGGCAACGCCAAAGAGGAAACAGCCCAGAAGTATCAGGAAGTTCGTCAGGGCTTTAGCAAGGCAAAGTCGAAGGAAAGACGCTGGCGTTACATATTCTATGGATTGTGTGCTGCATGGGTGTTACTGTTGCTCATCTGTGGCATTTCTGAGTCTGGGCGTCAGTATATTTTCCAACATTCGATGATGACTATCGGTCTGCCCGTTGGAGGAATGACGGCTATCATCGTTGGCCTGCGAGCATACTTCAGAGGCTATGGCTTTGTCATGTCATGTCTGTGGGGATTGTTAGGTATGATATCATCGTATATTCCGATTCTCATCCTCAGGACGGTTGATGCTTCGGCACCTTCTTTGTTCATTCCTGCGATTATTATTATTACCTTATTATATATGGCAGTATGTCACCTCACTGATTACCGTAGCGACTCAAAGGGTGACAACCAGTTGATTAACGAGGTGATGGAAGACGACATCAAGTCGACACTCATCGAGCCGTTGTTCTATACGTTCAAGCAAAAGACGTTTAAGTTCAAGGGTTCGAAATTCGGTTTGCTCGATGACGTCACTAATCAGGTGCGTTCTCTCAGCGGTGAATCAGTGCTACACTATATTCTGTGGAGTATCATGGTTGCCATATTGCTGATGGAAATGATAGTATTCAGTCCTAAACTCATGAATCGTTCTAATCCCGATGCAGAAAACATACGTGTAAATCCTGCTGAGGTTGTCGAAAAGATACAAGAAGATGTGGAACAAAAAGACGCTGAGCCGGAAGAGGCAGAAACAGATGCTGCTGGCGAAGAGGACGTTAAAAAGGGTGTAGAATAAAGATATTAAGAAATATGATCTGTGAGCATTGTCATAAAGAGAACCGCTCAATAGCCAAGTTCTGTCGTTGGTGTGGTAAACCGCTCGTTTCGCAAAACGTGCTTGACCGCATGGTAGGACTTGATGACGTGAAACAACAGTTAAAGACGGTTGTTGATACCTATACTTATCTGCATTCGCGTAAGGACATCATGAATGTCCGTTTAAGCGTCAATGCGATTGTTATAGGTGAGACCGGAACGGGTAAGACAGCATTGGCCGAAGTGATTCGCGACTACTTCTACCAGCATAAGATTATCGAGAAACCTAAGTTGACGATGGTTGACGCGGTGGACTATCAGCGCTTCGTTGACAAGTGGGACGATAATGTGAAGAAAGCCAAGGACGGCATTCTGTTCTTCGACAATGTGCAGAAGTTGTTGCCAGACCGCTATTCCAATCAGGTGAACCCGCTTGATAAATTGTTTGTCGAGATGGATAAGTGGGACGAGAATCCCATTGTCATGATTGCCGGATTACCCAAGGGCCTTGACGACTTCTTGACGGCAAACCCTGCTGCGCAGAACCGTTTCAAGTACACATTCCGCCTGCCAACCCCAGGCTATCAGGAGCTGTGCGACATCTGTAAAATGGAACTGCGTACCAAATACGGTATTGCAGCCTATACACCGGAGGCCGACCATAAACTGACGCGTTTCTTCCAGTATCAGGTGAAAATCAAGGACGAGACTTTCGGATATGCCCATGTTGCTGTCAAGACTGCTGAGGACATCTTTACCTCGTTTATCAGTCGTGGCGCAGAGGCCGTCATGGTGGAAGAACAGGATATTCGCGGCTATGTTCCCGAGGAGCGTTCGTTGGAGGATATCCTCAGCGACCTCGACCGTTATATCGGTATGGACGAGGTGAAGAAAGCTGTTCGCGAGATAGCCTTTACCGTTCACAACAGCGTACAGCGTGCTCAGCGAGGACTGGGCGAGCAGGAGAAGTCAGGCATTCATATTGTTTTGACAGGTAATCCTGGTACAGGTAAGACAACCATTGCCCGTAAGTTGGGTGAGATACTGGAATCCATCGGATATCTGGATAGTGGCCACGTTGTCGAGGTAGATCGCTCGAAGATGGTCAGCCCCTATCAAGGTGAGACACCGAAAGTTGTTGACCGTTTGTGCGACAAGGCGATGGGCGGAATCCTCTTCGTTGATGAGGCCTATACGCTGGCACCTTTGAGTCAGAGTGGCGATAAAGACCAGCAAGGCACGCAGGCCTTGGAGCAGTTGATGAAACGTATGGAAGACGACCGTGGTAAGTTTGTGGTCATTGCTGCCGGCTATCGCCAGGAGATGGACAATCTGTTCCGTATCAATCCTGGCGTGCGTAGCCGTTTCAGCTATTTCCTCAATATCGATGACTACACGCCCGATCAGTTGTTCCAGATTATGAGTGTCTTTGCCAAGGAGAAGAAATACGTGTTTACGGACGAGGCCAGGGAACTGACGCTCAAGATGATAACCGAGCTCTACAACTCGCGCGACAAGGACTTTGCCAACGGCCGTACAATGCGTCAACTCTTCGACAAGATTGTTGCCAAGCAGGCTGAACGTTTGCAGAAGGTTGACATTTCGACCCTTACCAATGAGCAGATGATGACCATCGACGTGTCCGATATTCCTTACGAGGCTCCGAAGACTGTCGATTATAAGGAGTGCCTGTCGAAACTCAACGGTATGGTTGGTCTTGCTGCCGTCAAGAAGGAAATCTCCAATCTGGCAGCATTCCTCAACCTGCAGATACGCCGTGGCGAAACCAATACCTTCCAGGGCAAGCACTACGTCTTCACGGGTAATCCCGGTACAGGTAAAACCACCGTTGCGCGTATCATGGCAGACGTATTCCGCACGTTGGGCATCCTCTCTCGTGGACAGCTGATAGAGGCCGACCGTGCTAAGCTCGTGGCAGGTTATTCGGGCCAGACGGCTATCAAGACCAACCAGTTGATTGACTCGGCGATGGGTGGTGTATTGTTCATCGATGAGGCTTACACGTTGAAGTCGAGCGATCAGGATTCCTTCGGCGCTGAGGCTATCGACACGCTGCTCAAACGTTTGGAGGATGATCGTGGTAAGTTCATCTGTATTGTTGCGGGTTATACCGACCAGATGCATGATTTCATTGATACGAACCCAGGACTGAAGAGCCGCTTCACGCAGACCATTCATTTCGACGACTATACGCCTGACGAACTGACTGAAATCTTCATCAATCTGGCGAAGGGTAAGAACTTCACCATCGACGAAGAGACACAGGCAGCTATCCACCGTCAGTTCGAACAGCTCTACCTGCGTCGCGACAAGAACTTCGGCAATGCCCGTGAAGCTCGTCGCATGTTCGATCAGGCTGTCGAGAAGCAGAGCCAGCGCCTTGTTGGCATGATGGGCAATCCCGACTTCAAGGACGACGACATGTATCGCATCACCACTGCCGATCTTGAGGTCGCTCAGGCCGAGAAGGCTCGTCCGCTCGACGAGGTTCTCAACGAGCTCGACGAATTTATCGGCATGCGTTCTGTCAAGAACATGATCCGTCGTCTGGCCGTTCAGAGCATGTTCATGAAGCAGCGTGCCGCAATGGGTGCCGGTAAGGT
>ONKX01000083.1 GCA_900318555.1 uncultured Prevotellaceae bacterium
GGTAAGCTCGCTCAGTGCTAATAACTCGCTGAACAGGGGAAACCCAAAGCAATAACCCGGTCGCGGATGGCGTCAAGCTGTTCGCGACTGGCTTTTTCTAACCCCTTGGTGGGTGTCTCGCGGTCGATGGTATAGACCATAACCTGCTGGGGACGAATCTCACGGATGGCGTCGAGCCAGGGAGCGACGAATTCCTCACCCGTATTATCAACGTTGAACGTTGAACGTTGAACGTTGAACATTGAACTTATAGTGCCGCGCATGAACATCGTCTGGATGATGATGTGACCGTTGAAGGCCTTCATGCGTTCGATGATCTGCCGGACGTCATAGGCGGTATTGGGACGGTCCACCTTATTTATATATATAGGGTCGACGGTGTCGAGTTTGAGGATGTTGTTGTCGACACGCATCAGTGCGTCGTGTACCGACTGACGATGGATCATGGTAGAGTTGGATAGTACGCTGACCTTCGCCTTGGGGCAGTATTTGTCGCGCAGACGAATAGTGTCATCAATGATTTCGGCAAACTGCGGATGACACGTGGGCTCACCATTCCCCGCAAAGGTCAGCACGTCAGGCAACTGACCGCTGGCCGTCATTTCCTGCAGTTTCTCTTCGAGTTTTTGGGAAACCTGCTTGGGAGTCGGCAGGGGTAGGGTAGGACGGTGGTCGCGATTGAAACCACACTCACAGTAGATGCAGTCGAAGCTGCAAACCTTGCCGTCGGCGGGCAGGAGATTGATGCCCAGCGAAATGCCTAAGCGACGGCTATGAACAGGCCCGAAAATGGGTGAAGGATAAATAACTGTACTCATAATGCAGGCAAAGTTACACTTTTTATGTGAAAAAACAAAAATTTTTCAAATTTCACTTTTCTTTTTTCACTTTATTTATTACCTTTGCACGAAATTAGGTGTATTACGTCTAAATGAGACTATGAGTAAGAAGCGAAAAAAGACCCGCAACCATCGTGGTATGCAGGTTGTTACCTTATGTATAAGTACTACGATGGTGCTTATCCTGCTGGGTATGGTGGTGTTCTTCGTGTTGTCGGCACGTAACCTGTCGGCACATATGAAGGAGCACCTGACGGTGACGGTAATGCTGAAGGATTCGGTGACGGTGAACGACGCCAAACTGTTCTGTCGTGACCTGTATCACCGCCCCTATTCACATAACATCGATTATATCAGCAAGGAGCAGGCTCAGCGTGAGCAGGTGAAGGAGTTGGGCAGTGACCCCACGGAGTTTCTGGGTTTCAACCCATTCCCGGCAACGCTGGAGATTCAGTTGGCAGCCGACTATGCCAACCGTGACTCGCTGAAATGGATAGCAAAGGAACTGAGAAAGGACTCCCGCGTCAGTGACTTGGCGTATATGGAAGACCTGATGGACCGTGTGAACGTCAATCTGAGCCGTGTCAGTGTGATATTGTTGATTCTGGCCGTGCTGTTGACGTTTGTGTCGTTCTCGCTCATTAGCAATACGGTGCGTCTGAGCGTCTATGCCCGTCGATTCCTTATCCACACCATGAAACTGGTTGGTGCCTCGTGGGGATTCATCCGCAGGCCATTCCTGAAGCAGGCCATTTGGATTGGTGTCATTGCCGCCATATTGGCTATCTGTGTGCTGGGACTTGGCATCTACGGTCTCTACCTGAAACAGCCTGGTTTCGAAGAAATCGTGACGTGGGAGGTGCTGGTGATTACTGGTGTCGCCGTGTTGCTGTTCGGCATTGTGATTACAGCGTTGTGTGCTTGGCTCGCAGTAAACAAGTTCCTGAGAATGACGGCAGGAGAACTGTATAAGATATAGTTGAGAGTTGATAGATTATAGTTAAGAGTTTAGAGATATATTATGAATAAGAGAGATTTTGCTTTTGACCGCATGAATTATATTCTGCTGGCCATTGGTATGGCAGTGGTTGTTATCGGTTTTCTGCTGATGAGCGGTTCCGGTAGCAATGAGACAACTTACAATCCAGACATTTTCAGTGCCCGTCGTATCAAGGTGGCTCCGATAGTTTGTCTGCTGGGTTTTGTGTCGATGATTTATGCTGTCGTGCGTCGTCCGAAGACCGATGCCACAGAAGAGAAGGAGGTAACAGAATGACTTGGTTGGAGACCGTTATCATTGCCATTGTCGAGGGACTGACAGAGTTTCTGCCTGTATCGTCGACAGGACACATGATTATCACGCAAAACCTGTTGGGCATTGAACAGGGTGACCCGTTTGTCCACGCCTTCACATTCATCATCCAGTTTGGTGCCATCCTGTCGGTGGTATGTCTCTATTGGAAGCGTTTCTTCCAATTCGACAACAGCCCGGCCCCTGCAGGTAGCAGCATGTGGCAGAAACTGAAGCATAAGTACTATTTCTACTGGCTGCTCATCGTGGGTGTGTTGCCTGCGGTGGTTATTGGACTATTGGCCAAGAAGTCGGGACTGCTCGACTGGTTGCTCGACTCCGTGCTGGTGGTAGCCATCATGCTGGTCGTCGGTGGCGTATTCATGCTGTTCTGCGACAAACTGTTCAATAAGGGCAGCGACGCCAACAATGTAAACGAGGGTAGGGCCTTTCGAATCGGCTTGTACCAGTGCATCTCGGTCATTCCCGGTGTGTCGCGTTCGATGGCTACGATTGTGGGCGGTATGACCCAGGGACTGACACGTCAGCGTGCTGCTGAATTCTCGTTCTTCCTGGCTGTTCCCACGATGGCCGGTGCTACGCTGCTCGACCTGCTCGACTTGCTGAAGGAAGATACGGCGTGGGCCACATCGCATAATATCACGATGCTCATTCTGGGCTGTGTGGTGGCGTTCATCGTTGCCCTGCTGGCCATGAAGTGGTTTGTGGCCTTCCTGACGAAATACGGCTTCAAGGCATTTGGCTATTATCGCATTATTGTGGGTGGCATCATCCTTGCCCTGTTGCTCACTGGTCACTCTTTAGCAATGGTCGATTAAATGAACTTCATAGAGGGAGAATACATATACATCAACAAGCCCTACAGGATGACATCCTTTGGTGCGCTGGCCTTTGTGAGGACCCGTGTGTCGAGACGTGTGGGTGTCCGACGGGTGAAGATAGGACATGCGGGGACCCTCGACCCGCTGGCCACAGGGGTGCTGATACTGTGTACTGGCAAGAAGACGAAGGAGATAGAACGTCTGCAGCTGAATAACAAAGAGTATACGGCCACCCTGCAGTTGGGCGCTACGACACCCAGCTACGATATGGAACATGAGGTCGATGCGACCTATCCCACGGCACACATCACACGCGAATTGATAGAGCGCATGCTCGCCGGTTTTGTCGGTGAGATACAACAGGTGCCCCCTCAGTATTCCGCCTGCAAGATTGGCGGCGACCGTGCTTACGACCTGATGCGCAAAGGCAAGGAAGTGGAGCTGAAGGCGAAAACGGTGCATATCGATTCCATCGATGTGATAGACTTCGACCCCACGACCATGCAACTGAGCATTCGTGTCAGTTGCGGCAAAGGCACCTACATCCGTTCGTTGGCCCGTGACATCGGCCGTGCGCTGGAGAGTGGTGCCTACCTGACGGCCTTGTGCCGTACCCGTCTGGGCGGTGTGCGCATTGAGGACTGTATCACCATCGACGATTTCCCCCAGTGGTTGGAACAACAGGAAATCGAAAAAGCGGAATGTCGAAATGACGAGAAATCGAAATAATGAAATTATAACAATATATGAAACTGTCACAATTCAGATTTAAGCTGCCCGATGAACTGTTGGCGCAGGAACCTCCTCACAAGGTGTTTGAGAATCCCGACGGCACAACCGAAAAGGTCTATCGCCGCGACGAGTGCCGTATGATGGTCGTTCACCGTAAGAGTCAGACCATCGACATGTTCGAGAAAGACGGAGAAGGTAACGACACCCAGGAGTTTATCAAGTTCCGTAGCATCATCGACTATTTCGACGAGGGCGACGTCATCATCTTCAACGATACGAAGGTGTTCCCAGCCCGTCTGTATGGTACGAAGGAGAAGACTGATGCCAAGATTGAGGTCTTCCTGCTGCGTGAGTTGAATCCCGACTTGCGCCTGTGGGACGTATTGGTGGAGCCTGCCCGTAAGATTCGTATCGGCAACAAGCTGTTCTTCGAGGAAGACGGTCCGATGGTGGCAGAAGTCATCGACAATACGACCAGTCGCGGACGTACGCTGCGATTCCTCTACGACTGCCCGCACGACGAGTTCAAGCAGGAACTCTTTGCGCTGGGTTCGGCACCCGTTCCCCGTTATATCGTCGATCGTCGTGAAGTGACTGCCGATGATATGGAGAACTTCCAGACCATCTATGCCAAGCACGAGGGAGCTGTCACGGCACCTGCGTCAGGCTTGCACTTCAGTCGTGAACTGATGAAGCGTCTGGAGATTCGCGGTGTCAACTTCTCGTTCATCACCGTCCACTGCGGACTGGGCTGTTTCGACAGTATCGAGGTAGAGGACCTGACGAAGCATAAGATGGGTTCCGAGCAGATGATTATCACGCCCGAGGCCTGCGTGCCCGTCAACGAGTCGAAGGCTGCCGGACATCATATCTGTGCCGTTGGTGTGACGACGTTGCGTGCCACTGAAACCGCTGTGGGCACTGACGGCATGCTGAAGGAGTTTAACGGCTGGACCAACAGGTTCATCTTCCCGCCGTATGACTTTGGACTGGCCGACCGCATGGTGGTCAATTTCTATCACTCGGAGTCGACCATGCTGATGGCGACAGCTGCCTTCGGAGGTTACGACCTCATTATGGAAGCCTATCAGAAAGCTGTGGATAACGGTTATCAGTTTGGCTGCTATGGCGACTGTATGCTGATACTGGATGATTGACATTGAACGTTGAACATTGAACGTTGAACGACGAATGAATGGGGCGCACCAGGTGTATTTGGGGTTGGGCTCGAACTTAGGTGACTGCAGCAGGAACCTGAAACGAGCCATCCGTCTGATAGGAGAACGCGTGGGAACAGTCGTTTGCCAGTCGTCGTTCATCGAGACGGAACCCTGGGGATTTCAGTCGGAGAACAAGTTTCTGAATGCCGTCGTGCTTTGTGAAACTGAGCGGACACCACGCGAGGTGCTCCTGCTCACCCAACAGATTGAGCGCGACATGGGACGACGGAAAATGGTCAATGGTCAATGGTCAATGGTCAATGGTCGGCGCGTATATGCCGACAGGATTGTGGATATCGATATCCTGCTGTACGACGATTTGACCGTCGATGAGCCCGACCTGAAGATTCCCCATCCGTTGATGCACGAGCGCGACTTCGTGATGATTCCGTTGGAAGAGGTCAGAGATATGATGGCTGATGGCTGATGGATTCGCAACGCCACACTCTGCTTTGCAGAGAAGATGTAATATTAATATAAACAAAACAAAACTACGTATGAAAAAACTAATCTCTCTGTTGCTGTTAGGCGTTACGTTGAGCGCCTCGGCACAAAAGCACAACTGCGAGCACGGCAAGGCTTGTGCTAACTGCGAAAATCCCTACAAGCACTACACCCAGCAACTGCCTTTCCAGATGCCTGAGGTCAGTGCACCAACGTTTCCCGACCGACAGGTGAACCTGAAGGACTTCGGTGCCGTCGGCGATGGTATCACGCTCAATACCGATGCCTTTGCCAAGGCTATCGACCAGCTGAGCCGTCAGGGTGGGGGCCGTCTGCTGGTTCCTGCCGGTGTGTGGTTTACAGGCCCCATTGAGCTGAAGTCCAACATCAATCTCCATTTGGAGGTAGGGGCTGTCATTCTGTTCTCTGGTGACGAGAAGCTCTACAAAATCATCAAGACCTCGTTTGAGGGCTTGGACACCCGTCGCTGTCAGTCGCCGCTGTCGGCCAATGACTGTGAGAATATCGCCATTACGGGACGTGGCGTCATCGATGGCAATGGTCAGTATTGGCGTCCCGTCAAGAAGGCGAAGGTCACTGCCGCTCAGTGGAAGGAAGTCTGTGGCCGCCCGGGTGGCGTGAAGGTTCGCGACGACTACTGGGTGCCCTCTCAGGGTTATGCCGATGCCGAGAAGAATGCCGATATGAATGTTGTCAAGGCCAACAGCGAGGCCGAATGGAACAACTACAAGCGTTTCCTGCGTCCTGTGATGATCTCGCTGGTCAACTGTAAGAACGTGTTGTTGCAGGGCGTCATCTTCCAGAATTCTCCTGCGTGGAACATCCATCCGCTGATGTGCGAGAATGTCATCATCGACAATGTCCTCGCCCGCAATCCCTCCTACGCCCAGAATGGTGATGCGCTCGATCTGGAGTCGTGCAAGAATGCCCTCATCGTCAATTCGAAGTTTGATGCCGGCGACGACGGTATCTGCATCAAGAGTGGTAAGGACAAGGACGGTCGTCTGCGTGGCAAGCCCTGCGAGAATGTCGTCGTCGACGGATGTACCGTCTTCGCCGGTCACGGTGGCTTCGTCGTCGGTTCCGAGATGAGCGGTGGCGTCAGAAACATCCTCGTCAAGAGCTGTCAGTTCCTGGGCACCGACGTCGGCCTGCGCTTCAAGTCCACGCGTGGTCGCGGCGGTATCGTCGAAAACATCTTCATTCGCGACATCTCTATGACCGATATCAAGACCGACGCCATCACCTTCAACATGTATTATGGCGGCAAGTCCGTTGCCGAGATGCTGGCCGACGGTGACAATCCCGACAACACCACCAAGATGCCCGTTACTGAGGAGACGCCCATCTTCCGCAATATCGACATCCAGGATATCGTGTGCAATGGTGCCGGACGTGCTATGGAGTTCAACGGCCTGCCTGAGATGCCCATCAGGAATATCAACCTGAAGAACATCGTCATCAAGGCCAAGAAGGATGCCGAGTTCACCAACTACGAGAACGTCACGAAGGAGAACGTCAACATCACTATCGAGTAATTTCTTCATTTCTTTCATTTCTTTGGGCAAACGCCCGGAAATGGCCGAGTGACCAAAATGACCGATTCTTCGGAAGGCCCTTGCTTAGGGCTGCTTCCGGAGACGCCATACTTAAACAAAATGAGAAAAACTACTCTTTTACTGATGCTGTTTGTATGCGGACTGATCTCTGCCTCTGCACAGACTGCTGCCAAGATGGAAGCAGAAAGTGCTGCCTACGAGAATTGCAAACTCATCAAAGATGGGAAGTATTCAGGCGGTAAGGCCCTCGAACTCACAGAGGCCAATGCCAAAATCACCTTTACCTACACGGCTGCCGAAAGAGGCAAGTACACCATCACCGTTGGCTACGACGGACTGTATGGCAACAAGGTGGTTAATCTGTCTGTCAATGGCAACGCTGCCACCTTCAACACGACAGAGAAAGGTCCAGGCGAGGCCGTTGTCGGCCCCTACCTTATGAATCAGGGCGACAATACGATTGTGCTTACACCCAGCTGGACCTGGTTCCGCATCGACTACATCACCATAGTCAACAGCGAGAGTGCCGTGCAGTTCGACATCGCCCCGACACCTGCGGATGCCAATGCCTCCGACGCTGCCAAGACCGTCTATGCCTTCCTCTACGACAACTTCGGCAAGAAGACCATCTCTGGCATCATGACCGGCGACATGGGGACGGCCAACGGCGACGTCACCCAACATGCCGATGTGCAGGCCGTCTGGCTGGCTTCCGGCAAATATCCGGCACTCGTAGGCTTCGACTTCATGAATGCTACAGGCGTCAACGAGACGGATGTCTGGTCCAAAGACTACACCGACAAGAGCATCGCCCTCGCCAAAGACCTCTACAATCGCGGCGGACTGCCTGCCTTCACCTGGCACTGGCGCGACCCCAGCCGCAAGACGGGGGAGTTCTACGTCACCGTCGGCGGTAAGCCTGCATGCACCATGAAGATCTCCGACGCCATGAACGCTGACGGCTCTTGGAACACCTCGTCAAAACTCTATCAGAACATCGTCAAGGACATCCATACCGTCGCCGACTACTTCCTTGAATTGCAGGGCGCTGGCATGGCCTGCATCTTCCGTCCGCTCCATGAGGCCAGCGGCGGCTGGTTCTGGTGGGGAACAGACGGCGGTGCCAACTACGCCAAGCTCTATCAGCTGATTGTCGATGAGATGACCAGCGTGAAGGGTGTCCACAACGTCATCTGGGTATGGAACCCCTGCACCGTCGACGATGCCGGCTGGAATCCTGGCGAAGCCTATTACGATGTCGTCGCCATAGACATCTATAATAACGCCTTCGACTACTCCAGCAACTATGTCGCCTTCGATAAGCTCAAGAACCTCACCGCCGGCAAGAAGATCATTACCCTCTCAGAGAACGGGCCCATCCCCGACATCGACAAGGAGTTTGCCGAAGAAGCCGTCTGGTCGTGGTGGATGCCCTGGTATCAGACGTGGGGAGGCAACTTCGTCGACAAGACCAGCCAGGACGAGTGGACCAAATGTATGAACGACGATCGTGTCATCACCCTCGAAGACCTCTCGGCAGGCTGGCCCACCGCCATCCAATCCCCCTCAATGTTCAATGGTCCTCGCAACGCCACACTCTCTCAGGGAGAATGGTCAGTGGTCAATGGTCCCATCTACGACCTCCAAGGCCGTCGCCTGCAAGGCCAGCCCACCGCCCCCGGCATCTACGTGAATAATGGACGTAAAATTGTGATAAAGTGAGAAGTTAAGGGTTAAGGGTCAAAGGTCTAAGGTCTAAGGTCAAAGGTCAATGGTCAATGGTCAAAGGTCAATGGTCAAAGGGAAGATGGCTGATGTCTGATGGCTGATGGCTGAGTTCAATGTTTAATATTCAATAATAATGAAGAGATTTTTGTTTTTTGTGGTAGCTTTGGTGTTTGCTACCGGTATTCAGGCGCAGAAGATTGATGCAAGGCTGACGA
>ONKX01000084.1 GCA_900318555.1 uncultured Prevotellaceae bacterium
GAAGTCTGAACCACCCTTAGCACCACCCATAGGAAGTGTTGTCAGAGAGTTCTTGAAGGTCTGCTCGAAAGCAAGGAACTTCAGGATACCCAGGTTTACACTCTTGTGATAACGAAGACCGCCTTTGTACGGGCCAATGGCGTTGTTGTGCTGAATACGATAACCCATGTTGGTCTGTACATTACCCTGGTCGTCAGTCCATGTAATACGGAATTCGCAAACACGATCGGGGATGCAAAGGCGCTCAATCAGATTGGCCTTTTCAAACTCGGGGTGTTTGTTGTACTCTTCCTCGATGGTGGGAAGTACCTGACTTACGGCCTGGATGTACTCCGGCTCATTGGGAAATCTCTGTTTCAGTTCCTCTACAACTTTTGCTGCATTCATAATGTTTAATTTTTAATGTAATTATACTAATGATTGAAGTTATTTCTCATTTGCGGTTGCAAAATTACATCAAAAACAGGTAAAAACCAAACATTTCGTTACTTTTTTTACGAAAACGCTTACGTTTTGATACTTAATTGATATATATCAAGGCAGTGTGCCTGAAAAATGATAGTGTTTTGTGCGCGGATACAAAAAAAGATGTGCACGAAGAAAGTTCTTCGCGCACATACATTATTATTTTAATGGAGTAGGTGAATTACTCGCCTTTCTCCATCTTAGCCTTCAGCTCAGCCAGTACGTCAATGTCGCCCAGCGTGGTGCTTGCAGCTACGTTCTCAATCTTTGGTGCGTCATCCTTCTTAGGAGCACGAGCCTTCTTGGCAGCAGCCTTCTCCTCACGCTTCGGATCCTCGAAAGTGCGGCTGTGAGAGAGAATGATGCGCTTGCTGTCCTTGTTGAACTCAATCACCTTGAAGGGCAGAGTCTCGCCCTGAGCAGCCTGTGAACCATCCTCCTTGACGAGGTGCTTAGGAGTAGCAAAGCCCTCAACGTTCTCGTCGAGCTGTACAACGGCACCCTTCTCGAGCAGTTCGATAATTTTACCATCGTGGATAGAACCAACGGTGTACTTAGCCTCGAATACATCCCAAGGATTCTCCTCGAGCTGCTTGTGGCCAAGGCTGAGACGACGGTTCTCCTTATCAATGTCGAGAACGACAACGTCAATCTGTGCACCAACCTGAGTGAACTCAGAAGGATGCTTAACCTTCTTGGTCCAGCTGAGGTCGCTGATGTGAATCAGACCATCAACACCCTCTTCAAGCTCTACGAATACACCGAAGTTGGTGAAGTTGCGAACCTTAGCGGTGTGCTTGCTGCCAACAGGATACTTCACTTCGATAGCCTCCCAAGGATCTTCCTTCAGCTGCTTGATACCCAGTGACATCTTGCGCTCGTCGCGGTCGAGAGTGATGATAACGGCCTCTACCTCGTCGCCAACCTTCAAGAATTCCTGAGCGCTGCGCAGGTGCTGGCTCCATGACATCTCGCTGACGTGGATCAGACCCTCAACACCAGGCTGAATCTCAACGAATGCACCGTAGTCGGCAATCACGACTACCTTACCCTTCACGTGGTCACCCACCTTGAGGTCAGCATCCAGAGCATCCCAAGGATGAGGAGTGAGCTGCTTCAGGCCAAGAGCAATGCGCTTCTTCTCTTCGTCGAAGTCGAGGATAACGACATTGATCTTCTGGTCGAGTTCAACAACCTTATGAGGATCGTCAACACGACCCCAACTCAAGTCTGTGATGTGGATCAGTCCGTCAACACCACCCAGGTCTACGAATACACCGTAGCTGGTAATGTTCTTAACAACACCTTCCAGAATCTGGCCCTTCTCGAGCTTCGACATGATTTCCTGCTTCTGAGCCTCGAGCTCGGCCTCAATGAGAGCCTTGTGAGAAACAACAACATTGCGGAACTCCTGGTTGATCTTCACGATCTTGAACTCCATCGTCTTGTCTACGAACTGGTCGTAGTCGCGTATGGGATGAACGTCGATCTGTGAGCCGGGCAGGAAGGCCTCGATGCCGAATACGTCGACAATCATACCACCCTTCGTGCGGCACTTGATGTAACCATTGACAACCTCCTGAGCCTCCAGGGCTGCATTGACGCGGTCCCAAGACTTCGACAGGCGAGCCTTCTTGTGAGAGAGTACAAGCTGACCTTTCTTGTCCTCAGCGTTCTCTACATAAACCTCAACAACGTCTCCGGCTTTCAGGTCAGGATTGTAACGGAATTCAGAAGCGGGGATGATACCGTCGCTCTTGTAGCCGATGTTAACGACTACCTCTTTCTTGTCTACGCTGATAACCTTACCGTCAACGACTTGATGTTCGCTAACCTTGTTGAGGGTTTCGTCGTACGCCTTGTCAAGCTCTTCTTTGCTGACATTAGCTGCCAGACCATTCTCAAACTGTTCCCAATCGAAATCCTGTAATGGCTGGACGTTCTTTGTTAATTCTGACATAAATATAAATTTGTTGCCCAATCTCTCGATGGGCTAAGATCTGAACAGACGTTTATCAGACCATCTTTTAAAGGGTTAATTATTACTAGGAGTCAGCGCCTGTTCTGGCTCCTATTTCCCCCTTTGGGGAAAATCGGAGTGCAAAGGTACAACTATTAATTGAGAATTGGGAGTTGAGAATTGACAAACGTTATATTATTTACGTTTTTTTAACGTTTTTCGTCTTCAGTAGCCTTTGTTTCCCGTTTTTTCAGATTAAAAAGGTCGCTCCATCCGTTGAAATCTTTCTTCAAGATGATACCGATTCCTTGTGTGTTGAGCGACGAACGAGTGAAATATCGGTCGTTGGTCTGGTTGTACACTTTCAGCGCGAGATTGCCGCTAGGGAATAACAAATAGCGGATATCAAAATCGCCAATAAACGAAGGCGTAGCTGTCCTGACATTATCGCGATATCCGAACTGTCCATTAATCAGCAGGCGGTTGTTAAGCAGACGTCCGTTGATGATGCCTTCGTACTCCGCATTATTCCATCCCTCATCGCCTGTCGAGATATTGGCACCGAAGTTCCAGTTGTTGCTCTTGATGACTTGCCCCAGCATGGAGTTGAGCTGTCCGCTAAGGGTTCCTGATAATAGACTCTGCATGGCCAGTGATGTACTGCTGCGAGCCGACTCGCTTTCAGCAGCATTGTTGGCACCCTGCGGGTAGAAACGGCCGATAGCCAACAGGTACACAACCTGCTGTCGCATCTCGTCTTGATTGTTGATGAGGCTTCGCACCATTTGTTTCTCGTCACTATTGACATTCATGATGTCGAGGTCAAAGTCGACGATGGGTGCTCTCGGCTGCCCTGTGATATTCATCAGACAATTGACGCGTACGGTATTTGAGAACGACTGTCCAATATTGAGATCTGACAAGCTCACTCCGTTGACAATATGTTGTGCCTGTAAATCCAGTCGTGCGTCGTAGGGATCGCCTCCGAATACTATTGTTCCGCCTTCACGGAAAGTAAAGTCTTTCTTGATGACGTTTTGAATAGTGATGTTGTATGTCCCTTCCGTCACTTCGTAGTTACCAAACATATTGAAGCCACCCTTGTTATAGTAGGTTGCCTGCAAATCGCCACGCCCTCTGAGTGTAACATAATCGCCTGTGCGCGCATCCATCAGCAAACGTATCTGTGCATCTGGTGTCGCATTGATTTTCAATCGCATAGTGAGATCACTGCGGTAGTTGTCGTTACTGATGGCAGCATTGCTCGTTTCAGCAGGTTTATCCGCAGTTCCCCATTTTATGAATTCCTGACTGGTGACAACCTCTGGACTGGAAGCATTGTAGACGTAGAAGGAGTTCTTCTGTGGTGTGATGTCAGCCTCGATGATAGTTTCGTTCTCCCGTCCGTGAATAGCGGCTTTGCCTTGTGCGAATACTGTTCCGTAGAACGTGTCTTCACCAAAATCCGGAAAATCATATGCCAGCAGGTTTTGGGCGTCTACATAGATGTCGAATGTCAGGTTGGTCAGTTCCTGATGGTGGATGCCGCCCGTCATCATTCCCTGATTACCGTATATGTCGTAAACGGAGCAGTTGACGAATTCTATCTCGTTGGGTATCATGCGGATAGTGTCATTACGCATTTCATAGGTACACCCTAGGGCGGTCACGTGTGCATTACCGTTGAGTACCAGTTCACCCGTAAGATTGATGGCGTCTAGTGGTCCTATGAGTCTCACCTGTCCGTTGCTGTGTCCACTGACATCGCTGCAGAAACTGCTGGTGAACGATTTGGCAAAGTCCAGATATGTCCCTTCTGCGCGGATGCCTAAATCGATGTAATTGCGTTCTGGTGATACATAGCCGTTGATGAAGGTTTTGGCTTCTGGTCCGTCGTCGGCAATAGCGTGTATGTCTATCTGTTTTTCCTCAACATTCCAGTTTACTTTGGCATCGAGCGTTCCCATGCGGCCTCCTTCAAATTTAAACTGTTCCACTTTCAGTGCTCCGTTGGCTTGTAGATTTCCCAGGATGCCGTTCGCACTTCCGCTTCCCGTTGCCAGTCCACTGAAGGAAACGGCGTGAAAGTTGATGAGATTCAAGACATAACTGATATCGATTTCCTTGAGGTTGAATTTCAACGAGTCAAGACTGTTGTCAGATGCTGTGCCATCCACCATGAGGTATTGTTGGTCGTGACGGATAGCGAAATTGTTGATGTCCAATCGTTTGTCGTAATAGGTGATATGACAAGGCATCACGTCCCATTCGGCATCATGTACTGTCATCTTCGACGAGGCAATATCCACATTTGTAATCTGCTTGCCCTCTAGCGTGGTATCAAAACTGGCCATAGCCGTAACTTTTCCTTTCATACGCTCTGGTTTTTGATTGTCCCAAAGTAGCGATGTGGTCAGCTTGTTGTCATAGGCACTGCTTGTTACTTGCAGGTCCCATTTCTCACCGTCGTCCATCATTTTTATGACACTCAGGTCGCAAAGCAACGTATTCATGGGCGACACAATATTCAGATGGCATTTATCATATTGACTGTCGTTATAGAACAGCTGTGGGATGTCACACTCGATGTTCAGCTGGCGTGTCATGTCGTTTACGGTTCCATGCAAGGTCAGGGGTTTCGTCAACTTAACGGGAACCTGTAACAGATGCTCCATCCAGTCCGACTTCCGAATGGTGGCGTCAATGGCAAAGTTGTTATGAGTATTAGGATTCAACTTTGGCAGACCGGGCAGTGTTGGTAGTTTGGAAGCCACGAAATTTGTGATACTCTGCACGAGCGTCCTGTAGTCAAAGTCCCCTTTGATGCTCGCATCACAGAAATCGCTGTTCACGAGAATTTGGTGGATGTCGTTCTCGTAGCCGGATGCAATATGTAATGAATCCATTTTGTAGTTTTCTTTCTCCGAGGTCATCGTCAAATCTGTCACATCAATACTGCCAATGATATCGTTGGTGCCGCTGCCTTTGAAGTCGGCCTTCACATTGGCAGCAAAACGGGCATTTCCCCATTGGTCGGAAAGTCGGATGGCTTGAGGTGAAAACTGGCTGACGGAGGCTTCTACCTGAATATTATCTACTCCTCCTGCCCGTTTCATCATGCCTTCTACGGTCAGTTTCAGATGAGGGTCGTCAATACTCAACAGCCCATGGATGTCGTTAGGACTGTAGAGCCCGTTCACGTCGATGTTCTGATACTGATAACCGTTGTAGTCAAACTGATTGATGGTTCCTTCTGCCTCGATGGAAATGTCGCCTTTTTCAGGAAGTTTTCCGTTGAGGCTGATTTTCGTGGCTAACGTGCCGAATTTGTCGTCGGCCAACAATTGTCGCAGGTTGATGCCGTCTGTATTGACGTTTCCGCTGAACGCCCGCTGTCTGTCTAGCGTTAGGCTAAGTGCCACGCTGCCGGCATCTGTTGCCAGTCGGCTGTTGGTGGTCACCTCGCTGACACCTGTTCCCTTGACAAAACCTTTCATGTGGATGTTTCCCAGACGGGTTACGACGGCAGGGACCTCTACCTCTTGACCCTTCAGGTTTTCGGAAATGAAGCTGATGGTCTTGTCGGAAAGTCTGAGATCTTTAATGTCTGCAAGCCAAGTGGGTTCTGGCAGCGTGAGATTCCTGACCCATCCGTCGATGTTGACGTCGATGTCGCCAGTCGTCGAACTCACCAAAAGGTCGGAAACGTCAATATCCTCGCCGCGTCCTCGGAAGAATGCCGAGAGCTCGAGTGTGCTGTTGAATGTCTTGAACGACGGTAGCAGACATGCCAGATCCGATAACGTAATGGTCGATGGTTCAATGCTTCCCTTGTAGCTCAGTGACGGCGTGACAAAGTGGTCATCCCTGAATTGGTATTTCGCTTCTATGTCACCCAGTGCGACGTCAGTGCCGGGCATTTTCAGCTCGAAATCCTGTAACAGACTATAGTTCCTTCCGCCTTCGTATCTGAATGCCAAACGGTCAATCTGCAGTCCGGATTTTTCCTTCAGAGCCAGACGTTTGAGATTAATGCAAAGTGAATCCTCGGTTAGCGTCTTGATAATGGCATGAATACTGATATCGCTGATATTCAGATGGTTGGGGTTCAGCACATCGGGCGTTTCAGGCTTATCAAAACGGTCGAACTGGATGCTGGAGTGTCGCATGATAAGCGAATTGCAGCGCAGGTCGAGCGGCGATGTGTTGGTGGTGTCTTTCGAGGCCAAAGAGTCAAGGGCAAATTGGAAGTTAGGTTTGCTCAGCGAGTCGCGTTGGTAAAAGACGCCATGCACGCCGAACATCTGTCCTGTGGCAATCGATATCTTGCCTTCAGTTAAGGGTATTATGTCAACGGTCGCTGATAGTCGTCGGGCTAACAGCATATCGTTGCCTTTCTGGTCGCGTATCACCACTCCGTATAGCGTCAGCCGGTTGGGTATTCCGATATCTGCTCTGCTGATGGTGACGCTGGTGCCCAGTTTTTTTGCGGCCATTGCTGCCAGTTTGCCACCCAGCCATTCCTGCATGGCAGGTATTTTGAACGTCAGAATGAACAAGAGGTACAGTCCCAAAACGGTCCATACGACGATGCTGATTATGTACTTCAATAACTTCAAAACTGACAAATTGGGATAGCAAAACGCAATGTCTGCCACGAATTTTGGTACAAAATTACAAGAAAAAGTTGTGATTCGGTTTATTTTTGCACTTTTTTTCTTTATAATATACCATTTTTTTAGTAATTTTGCACCATTCATTAAGAAAACTATTCAAATTCATTTTAATAATGGCAAATGTAATCAAGTTACACAAAGGCTTGGACATTCACCTTCAAGGACAAGCTGAGGAGAAACTGATTCAGTTGAAGTCGAACGGCAAGTACGCACTTGTTCCCGACGATTTCGAGGGAGTTACTCCGAAGGTTGTAGTCAAAGAGGGCGATAAAGTCAAAGCCGGGGATGCCTTGTTTGTCAACAAACAATATCCCGAAGTGAAGTTTGCCTCACCAGTGAGCGGAACAGTCCGCGAAGTGGTGCGTGGCGAACGCAGAAAAGTGCTCTGCATCAAGGTGGATGCCGACGCGCAGCAGGAGTTCGTGGACTTCGGCAAGAAAGACGTCAGCAGCCTGACAGGCGAGCAAGTGATTAACGCGTTGTTGGAAGCTGGTCTTTTCGGCTACATCAACCAGTTGCCTTATGCTGTTTCGACGAATCCTAGCGCGCAGCCTAAGGCGATTTTTGTCTCTGCCCTGAGAGATAAACCGCTGGCTGGCGACTTCGATTTCGAGGTAAAGGGTCAGGAGGCTGATTTCCAAGCTGGTCTGACGGCTTTGTCAAAGATTGCCAAGACCTATTTGGGCTGTGGCGTTCATTCCAGCTTCGAGAATTACAAGGACGTCGAGGTGAATATCTTCGACGGCAAGTGTCCTGCTGGCAATGTTGGCGTTCAGGTGAACAACATCGATCCAGTCAACAAGGGCGAGGTTGTTTGGACCATCGGTGATCCTACCGTAGTACTGTTCATCGGCCGTTTGTTCAACACGGGCAAGGTGAACCTGACCCGTCGAGTTGCGCTCTGCGGAAGCGAGATTGCCAATCCTGCTTATGTGGATATGCTGGTGGGCGAAGAGCTCTCGACGCTGCTCAGCAACAGCTACGACGCTTCGAAGAGTGTTCGCATCATCAATGGTAACGTGCTGACAGGCCGCCCAACTACCAAGGACGGATTCCTGGGTGCTCACACCTCTGAAATCACCGTTATCCCCGAGGGTAACGATGCCGACGAGATGCTGGGTTGGATTCTGCCACGTTTCAAGCAGTTCTCTGTCAACCGCAGCTATTTCTCTTGGCTGTGCGGCAAGAAGAGCTATGCACTCGATGCCCGTGTGAAGGGTGGCGAGCGTCACATGATTATGAGCGGCGAGTACGATAAGGTGCTGCCGATGGATATTTATGGTGAATACCTCATCAAGGCCATCATCTCTGGCGATATCGACCGTCAGGAGGCGCTGGGCATCTACGAGGTTGCTCCCGAGGACTTTGCTCTCGCAGAATTCGTGGATTCTTCTAAACTTGAGTTGCAGCGCATTGTGCGTGAAGGTCTGAACATTTTACGTAAAGAAAACGCATAAGACTATGAGCTTTTTAAGAAATTATCTCAATAAGATCAAGCCGAACTTTGAGGAGGGTGGCAAGCTTCATGCCTTCCGCTCGGTGTTCGACGGCTTTGTCGGAATGTATAATATCGGCTATCAGAACTATGCTGCTGCCGGCACACTGGCCAGCGCATCGTTCTTCGAAATCTTCATCTACGGTTTCCTGGCCGTGCTGCCGAAGATTTTGGTGAGCTACATCGTTGGTCTGGGCATTGAGTTTGCCTGGGCACAGTGGAAGGGTGAGGAAATCCAGGAGGGTTACCTCGTTTCGGGTATCATCATCCCGCTGATTATTCCTATCGGCTGCCCGCTGTGGATGCTGGCGCTGGCCTGTGCATTCTCGGTCATCTTCTGTAAGGAGATATTCGGTGGCACGGGTATGAACATCTTCAACCCCGCTGTTGCAGCCCGTATGTTCCTGTTCTTCGCTTATCCTTCGAAGATGACGGGAGACACCGTTTGGGTGGCTCAGAATTCCATCTTCGGTCTGGGTAACGACCTGCCTGACGGATTCACCGCTGCTACACCACTTGGTCAGCTGGCACAGAACATCACTCCCGATGCCTCTATCCTCGATATGGCCCTTGGATTCATCCCTGGCTCTATCGGTGAGACCAGTCTGATTGCAATCGCTATTGGTGCTTTCATCCTGCTGTGGACTGGCATCGCCTCTTGGCGCACCATGCTCAGCGTATTTGTTGGCGGTATCGCCTTCGCTCTTCTGTTCGAACAGACTGGTCAGGGCATGACTTGGTGGCACCACTTCGTTATGGGCGGCTTCGCTTTCGGTGCTGTGTTTATGGCTACCGACCCTGTCACCTCATGCCGCACCACTACCGGTCAGTACATCTACGGCTTCCTGATTGGTGCAATGGCCATCATCATCCGTGTGATGAATGCCGGCTATCCTGAGGGTATGATGCTTGCCATCTTCTTTGGTAATATGTTTGCTCCGACGATTGACCACTTCATCGTTGAGCGCAATATCTCGAAACGTTTAAAGAGAGGAGGTACCAAATGAAACTGAATACAAACTCTAACGCGTACATTATTATATATAGCGCGATACTTCTCTACTCGCTCAACATCCGCGACCTGGACGGCGCCGAGGCTGAAGCCAAGTACGCCGAGGTGGTGAAGAATGAAGGCGAGATTGACGGTCAGAAGTACTATGCCTGCGAGATTAATGGTGAGGACATCCTCGTAGTCTCCCTGAAGGGCATGGGACTCTGGGGCGGCATCAGCGGTTATATCTCCATTCATGGCGATGAGACACCTACCGTCTATGGCGCTTATTTCAACCATGAGAGCGAGACTGCCGGCTTGGGAGCAGAAATCAAGGATTCTCAGGAGTGGCAGGAGAAGTTCATCGGCAAGAAAGTCTTCGTTGACCCCGCTGATGGCAGCGAAGTGGCCCTTGGCGTGGTGAAGAATGTGGATGATCCTGAGACGCAGGTCGACTGTGTGACGGGTGCTACGCTGACCTCTAATGGCGTGAACGATATGATTAAGGCAGGTCTGAAGGATGCTGGCAAGCGCTTTGTACAGCTGTTCATGAAGATGGAATGCTACAAAGACGCGCCTGCCGATTCAACTGCTGTTGAAGAACCTAAAGTAGAGGAGGAATAAACTATGGCATTATTCAGTAAACAAAATAAGGAGGTTTTCACCAATCCGTTGAACCTCGACCATCCCATTCTCGGACAGGTGCTTGGCATCTGCTCGGCGCTGGCTGTGACCTCGCAGCTGAAGCCGGCCATCGTGATGGGTCTCGCTGTGACGGTCATCACCGCCTTTGCGAATGTGATTATCTCAATCATCCGCAACACCATCCCTAACCGCATCCGTATCGTGGTGCAGCTGGTGGTTGTGGCTGCTCTCGTGACCATTGTTTCTCAGATTCTGAAGGCCTTTGCCTACGACGTCAGTGTTCAGCTTTCTGTTTATGTCGGTCTGATTATCACCAACTGTATCCTGATGGGTCGCCTTGAGGCGTTCGCCATGCAGAACAAGCCTTGGCCTTCGTTCCTCGATGGAGTAGGTAACGGTCTGGGCTACGCTATGATTCTGGTCATTGTGGGTGCCGTTCGTGAGTTGCTCGGACGTGGTTCTTTGCTGGGCTTCCAGATTATTCCCGATGCCTGCTACGACTTCGGTTACGTTAACAACGGTATGATGACGATGCCTGCTATGGCGCTGATTCTCGTGGGATGTGTGATTTGGGTTCATCGTGCTTACTTTTATAAGGAGAAATAAGATATGGAACACGCAATATCATTACTATTCCTATCTGTTGCAGACCAAGGTGCTGGGCCCCGACTGCCTTGTTGAGGGTGTCGACCTCAGCTACCTGTCGTTCATCCTCTTCATCGCCGTTATTGCCGGTATGGTGCAGTTGGTTGAAATGACAGTAGAGAAGTACTCGCCATCGCTCTATGCAGCGCTGGGTATCTTCCTGCCGCTTATTGCCGTAAACTGCGCTATTATGGGTGCCTCGTTGTTCATGCAGCAGCGCATCCTGATGGATCCATCTAACTCGCAGGCTATTACCAGCGTTTGGGATGCCATCGTCTATGGCTTCGGCTCTGGTATCGGCTGGGCGCTGGCCATCGTGGCTATGGGTGCCATCCGCGAAAAGATGCAGTATTCGGATGTGCCCAAGCCTCTGCAGGGCCTCGGCATCGTGTTTATCACCGTGGGCCTCATGGCTATGGCTATGATGTGTTTCTCAGGACTGAACATTTAATGT
>ONKX01000085.1 GCA_900318555.1 uncultured Prevotellaceae bacterium
AAGTTCCGCTACTGGGTCTACGACTGGAACGATGCGAACCTCTACATCTTCCAACTCGACCAGAAACGGCAGTCGACGGGTGACACGTACAAGATGGAGTACGTCATCAGCCATGACGATGCCGACGGCAACTCCATAGCCGAAAGCCACATCCTGGAGCTAAAGGAGACCTACTTCCAGAGTTTCTACGTGCCCAATGATCATACGCTGACCAACGTCTACTTCCTCACAGGTAACAAGCAGGAGGGTGACGTGAAACTGCAGGTGGACCTGACCGACCTGCACACAGGCATCGACACCGATTACAATATGGACATCCCGACGCTCACCCCGAAGTTTAAGCTCGACAAACACGAGAATCGCGAGTTTGTGAACTTCAACTGGCTGGGAACGGGCCTGTTCGAGAAATACGACACGCTGTTCATCGACCTGCGCGACAATCTGGGCAAGAAGATTACCAAGGCCCAAATGAACGTACACCGCGTAGACGATGAAGGCACGCTGATACCCGACAACGACGTACGCTACTTAGGTTACGATAAGGACTGCGACCGCCACCGAGTGCTTACCCACGGGCATCCTGCCTACGTCGAGATCATTGCCAGCGGCTGTCTGCCAACGCTCTACCGCTACAAGGGTGCTGCCGACAAGGACAACAAGATTGTGAGACATGACCTCTGCTCGGCCAAGATTACGCTGAAGAAGGGGAAGGTCAGCAACAATGGCTTTGCCGTCTGTGACCAGAACCTGCGTTGGCTCAACGACGACCTCATTCCCGTCACCCGCAACAACATCGAATATGCCGTTGTATCCATAGCCGAGGGTAGCCTGGCCGGTCGCCCGAAGTCGGAAGTGTTCTGCTATTTTGAGGACGGAGGCATCAAGTTCCCGAAGTTGCTAAACAACAGTCCCATCGATAAACTGGTTCAGTTGGAGCTCGTCTTCTCGACCAATAAGGGTAGCAGCAATCCCAACTGCCGCCTGACATGCAAGGAGCGCGAGACCGGCACCACCCGCGAAGCCAGTGTCATGGAGACGCTGACCGTATCGGCCAATGAGTTCACCCACTTCACACGCGACTACTATTTCACCCGCTTCAATCTGGTAGGCATTGCCGGAGAAAACAAGCAGTACCAGATGACGCTCTCAACGCCTGACGCATCGTACGACGAGTTCCCCATCCTGGTGAACGGGGTGATAGACCCCGAAGCCATCGCCCAAGAAGGAGAAAATCAGTCTAAAGAGAATACCAACACCGGCGATCACGACGAAGAAGTATATAAGCATTTTGGTGAGTCGAAAATGGGATTCGGCTTGAGCCCCAAGCTGAAGTTCAACACGCCCAACGACCTCATCACGGTTGACGTCGGTTTCAATGTGAACTTCTTAAAACAGATGATCAACCTCTACACGATTGTCAACATTAACAAGCAGAACAAGAAAGGCCAGGAAGGTCCCAAACTGAAAAGTGCCCGCACCAACGTCAAGAACCTGCAAACCTGGAATGCCTTAGATTACAGCAAAGACAATGGCAAAGTCAACAGGGTCGAGGGCATCATAGCGACGGAGAAGTTCGACGACTGGATAACCAACGAGGCCAACGACATCTTCAACGTCACCGCTAATCACGTAGGCTATTTTTTAGGTGGCCGTGCCAAGTTGTCGTTCAACATGCCTTTATGGCAACCCAAGAAGCTTCAACTGGGCGAATTCTCAGGTTTTGTTGAAGGTGGTGTCGGATGGGGTCAGGACATATCGCTCGCTGACAGTACAGACTCCCATGCTAATAAGGCCAAGAAACTGCTTTCGAAATTCTTCAAGATTAACGCCGGCTTTGTAGCCGATGCCAGCATTTTCGGCGAGTTTGGTTTGAAGACTTTCGACCCGAAACTGGAATATATGCTTAAGAACTACTGTTTCTACGCCACCTTGGGTGTCAAGTTGCGCTTCGGGGCATGGTTCGATCTCCGCACAGGAAAGTTTCCCTTCGTCGGTATTCAGGCCGGCATACGCGGCGGCGCCAAGGCACAGTTTCGCGGTGGCTTTGTCGTTCCCTTCGATAACGACCTCGAAAAGTCCATCTACCCTGGCATAGAATTCAGACTGCTGGCTCTGATACAAGCCTACGCACAAATCAAAACTTGCATCTGGAGCTGGCAGGGTGACTATACGTTCCGCTGGGGCAAGCGATGGTTGGAACCCGACAACGACTACAACCCCTATCACGACAAGTTCCCCAACTGGCTGAAAGACGAGAAAGGCCCTCAGCTGATTGGAGAGAGCTACCGTCCTCTGCGTGCTCCGGCATCCGGCGCCCTGGGCAGCGTACTGATGAACAACCTCGCCTTCGACGCCAACCCCAACTACTTAGGCAGCGACAACGTAGTGGTGAACGACCTGGCCAACCCCAAAGACTATAACGACGACAAGGTAACATTGCTGAACGTGAAGACACAGGAGCATACCACCATCTCCATGCCTGGCACCACAGCTTCACAGTATGCCCACTCAAAGCGCGGCGACAGGGAAATCGTGGTCTATCAGCAGACGGCGAAAGTGGTCGACAACAGTCAGATTACCAACGAAAACATGGTGCAGCAAGACATTGACATGCAGCAACATACCCAAATCAGGGCCGCCATGCGACAGACCAACGGCAGCTGGAAACAGATGGACATCACGCCAGATGACGGATACGTCGACCAGAAGCCCATGGTTACCATACAAGAGGACGGCAAGGCGGCATGCATCTATGAGCATGGAACTTTAGTGCGACACAAGGACGTCACTGGCGAAGAACCTGACTCGATGACCAACTACCATTTGGAGGGCGAACTCATGCTGCGCACCTATGCCGACGGCACGTGGAGCGAGCCTACGCCGCTCGTCTCCGTCAGCAACAAGTTGGCTACTCAGGGCTATGACCTCTTTATGCGTAACGACACGGTGCTGGTGGGTGTGAACGTGATAACCGAAAAAGAAAGCCGCCTGTTCTATATTTCAAAGCCGCTCAGTTCACCATCACCGGAATACCGACTGGAGGAGATGCACCCCATCGACTTCTGTATGAACCGCGTGGGCAAGAATGCTGTCATTGCTATGGCTTACGAGCGGCCCGACTCGCTGTACGACGTCTATGTGAAGACACTGGACATGCGTGGCCAAGGTGACGGCCGCACTGGTGCCACACTGAACATCAGCGCACCATCACCCATGAAGCTGAAGATTGTCAGCGACCGGGGCGCCGAGGACACCAACGACTTCGCCGTGCTCTGGACAGAGGTGAGCAACGTGGTGCGCGACGCTGAGGAGGGCAACACCGTGCTGGACAGCATGCGCGTAGTGCTCAACGCCACCCGTGTCCACCTGGAGAAGGCACCCCAGGTGACCTATCCGCTAACAGTTGGTGCCGAGACGGAAGGTCTGGTGTTGACCGACTTCGACGGCTACCTGGACGATGCCCGCATTGGCGTGGTCTATACGCTGGGCTCCCTGGACAATGCCGCAGCCATGGTGATGAAGAATGAAAAGATGTTTACCAACAGTTTCGAGAGCGATGTCACCTATTCGCGTGAGGCACTGTTAGGCAGCAGTACCCTGCCCGTCAATGTCTATATCTTCAACTCCGGCACGTCGGCCATCAAGTCGGCATCAGTCAATATCAACGGACAGGACATCCCCATTCCCAACTCGTTCATACTGCCTATGACACAGAGCAAGTTCGTGGTGCAGTACCCCATCCCTGCCAACTTCGACGGCTTCATGAAGAGCGTGGTGTCGGTGGAGTATGCTAACGTGTTCCAGACCAACGTGCATGCCACATCGCGTCGCAGCATGTTGCGACAGGTACAGGAAAAACCCTCACAGCGCGTAACTATCAGCGACATCGACTGTAACGTCATCAGCCGCACCTGCGAAAACGGTGTCAATACATTCATCGTAGAACTGACCGACCGTTCGTCACGCGGCCTGACGCCGGGGACGGCCGTGATGTTGGGCGTCTACCCGCATCCTGCTGTTAATGCAGCGCTCACTGGTGACGCTCAGACAATGGTCACCGCCAAGGACTTCCACCTGGAGGGTGGCATTCGCAGGGCATACGCCGAAATCACCGTCAGCGGCATCACGCAGCCGATAGAAGGCTACATCGTGCCGAAGGTCGTCGATGTCACAATCGACGACGAGACGTCAGAGGCATCGAGCGTATCCAATGTACGTAGTTCGCGCAACACCCCCTACGTGATGCTCTACCCGTCGTCAGAGCCCACCGCCATCGACGCTCCTGAAGTCTACAACAATGACACCCACCGTGTCAAAGTGGTGTCCGAGGAAGGCGGTGTGCGCCTCAGCGGTCTGCAGGCCGACGAGGAGGTACGCGTATTCAATGCCAACGGCATCTGTGTAACGCTTCGTAAAGCTGAAGGCTCTACCCTCTTCATTCCACTCTCCAAGAACGGCATCTACGTGCTCAGCATCACCGGTGAGGTGTTTAAGTTTCAATATTAATGAAAGGTAAAAAAATAAAAGATTAGAGAAGATGCGTATGAAACTGAATATTATAAATAAGGTAAAGGAAACGGTGAAACATCAGTTGTCCTTAATCATTTCTGCCTGTCTGCTTATGGGCGTAGGCACACCATGTAAGGCAGCCGACCCGGATGCACCAGCCGAGTATAATGGTGTCCCGACGTGGTACGAGTATCGCGACAAGGCGTTCGACATCAAGGGCAAGGGAACATTCCTCAACCCCATCGTCATCAATACTCCTGAGCAGCTGGCACAGGTGGCATGGCTCTGCAACGTCGGTGATGAGAGTTTCCAGGGGAAGGTATTAGTTCTGGGCAGCGACATCGACCTGAACAGGACCGCGAACGGACAGCGTGTGCAGTGGATTCCTATAGGTAGTACAGATTCACACATGTTCCAGGGCATCTTCCTCGGACTCGACGTGCCAGCCATCAACAGCAACGGGTGGAGCCAGGAGAAACGCCATCAAATATCGGGTATGTATATCGACATCAAGACTAACTCTAATAATATTTTCGATTTCGGACTGTTTGGCAGTCTGGACAGCTATGTGGCTTGCCTTGACATCGTTGATGCACAAATCAGCATTGACAAAACCAATGCCAATGTAGGTTTGGTGTGCGGAAGAATCTACAATCTACAGCCAAGTATATCCTACGATGGTTCTCAAACTCTGAAGATAGGTCATGGCATTGAAGGAGTGTCGGTACAGGGCAGCATCAACGTCAAATGTAAGAATACAGATCACTTCTACAACTCAATAGGCGGTATTGCCGCCTCTATCTATGGCTGTAGTATGCTCCATTGCACAGCTGACGTGACCATCCGTTGCACTGACGTGAACATAATTGGAGGCTGCTGTTCGTTAGCTGCAATTGGCGGGCCTAATAACAATACGCCCTCACACATTCTCGACTGTACGGCAAAAGTTGACATTTGGACTACCAGCAACAACATTGACGATACGGCAACGGCAGGTATCGTCGGGCATATATCGGACGGGGCAATAGTAGAAGCCTGCACCACGACGGGTATTTTAAAGGTCACCAAGGCGATGGGGTCTCTCGACGTGTATTTGGGAGGTATAGCCGCAAAAATGTGGGATGGCAAGATCAGAGGCTGTGCTAACATGGCCGGACTGATAGGCAAATGTACGCTGGGCGGCATCGTCGGCATCATGTGGGATTATCCCAACCAGGTGGACTGCTGCATGAACAGCGGCTACATAGACTGCGGGGAGCATAACGCGGCCTACGCCCTTGCCGGCGGCATCTGCGGCGAGGCAGACTACTCCGACCAGCAGGAGCACATCACCCGCTGTCTCTTTCTCGGCACGGTCATGAACAACCCTTACAATCAGCAGAACCCGATCAGTGCCATCGTGGGCAAGGGAAGTGAAAACGTGAAGAGCAATTTCACCTTCTGCTACTACGACAAGAATATGTTTCTTGGCAACACCATTGGCAACGACAACTCCAGTACCATACTACCTCTCACCACGGCTCAGCTGAACGACGGCACCACGTCATCGGTATCCTTCCTCAACATAGACGAGAGTGCCGACTACGGCTTCCGTCTGCAGAGGGGACGCTACCCCGTCATTTACGACAAGAAGAAATCGGAGCTTTTCGTCAAGGAAATCAGCGCCAACAAGGCCAACGGACTGAACGACCTGGCACGACAGCTCTTTACCTCTGAAGGACGCAACGAGGCCAACACGGTGACGCTGCCAACGCTGACGCTGGCCTCCATGCCCATCACCGTGAATGGCGGCGACTGCTGCTACGAGTTCGTATCGCACCTCACGACACCGGTGCAAAGTGAGGTGTGGACAGAAGATACCAACGCAGGGCGGTCGGTGTCGCTGACGGCCTCCACAACCATTCCCTCTTCAGAATATATCAGGGTGAAGGACAACAGCGTCTTCGCCTACAAGAACGGTAACTGCAAGCTGACCATGAACGGCAAGGTAAAGACGAAGACGGACGTGGCCACACGCCCCAAGGTCATGGACTGTCAGCGGCAGATAGTGCTGAACGTCGCCATCGACAACGGATGGACACCAGGTCAAGAGGCGACGGCATTTGCCGGTGGCAGCGGCTCGTTTGAGGACCCGTACTTGGTGAAGGGACCCTTCCAGTTGCTATTGGCCATCAAGAATAACAAGGAGGGCGAATGACCGTACTGAACGCTACCAACCTCAGCTACAACATTGAACCGAGCAGCCTGAGGCCAGACTATGCCGACTGCATCTGGAAGGCGCACTACGACGGCGACGGATACTTCGTGCGCGGCTTCGGCATAGGGGCGCCACGGGACAGCAAGAAGGCGGCCACCTACGGGCTGTTCAGCATCATTGCCGCCTCGGGCACAGTGGAGAACTTAGGCATGCGCGACTCGTACACGGCCATCGACCATACCTCACACGACAATCTCTATGGATTCCTGGCTGGTCGCGTAGAAGGCACCATCCGCAACTGCATCGTACAGGGGGCCAACACGTCGGGAAAGCGCTGCGGCGGCATCTGCGGCGTGGTGGCTCAGGGCGGTCTGGTGGAAGACTGCGTGTCGGCAGTATTCCAATACCATTATCTGCTCGACAAGTTCACACCCTTTGTGGCCTACGACAAGACGGCCAACAAGGGTACCGTCCGCAACTGTCTCTACGTCACGCCGGTACCCTACTCCAGCAACAAGGTGGCCACCACGGACATTGCCGTCGTCAAGGACTGCCACTGGCTGAAAGGCTACGAGATAGCCAACAACGGTCGGACGCTCGAAGAAATTGGGGCAGCACTGTCGCAGCGCAGCGCATGGACATGGACGCAAGGCTACTTCCCCATGCTGAAGAAATTTGCCGAGACGGAAGCGGGCAAGCTCTTGGCCATCCCCCTAAGGTCTGACAAAGACTACACCTACGACAACAGCCAGGGACAGGCCAACAACTACCTCTTAGGAATGACCACACAGCTGCAGTTCGAACCAGGTAATGCCAAGTGGAGTACAGTCAACAACTTTGACGGAACAAAATATCTGGAGGCCGACGGCGATATGGGTATTATTGCCCCAATAGCTGCCATGAAACCGTTGGGCAAGATGATGTCGTACACCGATATCCTTGGTCCGTTGGAGTTTATCTACTCAAACATGGGCAATGTGTACAACTTCATTCCAGTACATACCGCACAGGCCAACGTGAAACCGGGCATCACCATAGCTGATGCCAATGCCAGACAGGCCTGTCTCGACGCCTTCGACGCCAACAGGAACGGCTACCTGTCGCTGAGCGAGCTGAAGGCCGTCACCACCGAGCAGACACTGACGGCTTTCCAGACCGCTACTGCCCGTAAGATGGTGAGCTTCCCTGAGTTCCGCTATTTCAAGAGCGTGAAACGGCTCTCGCTGCAACTCAGGAACCTCAACATGCTGAAGGACATCCGACTGCCCTACGCCTTGGAAACCTTAGGCAAAGAAGCCTTCAACGGCTGCTCAAGCCTGAAGGAGGTAACCATCCCCGCCAAGGTGAAAACCATAGAGCCCGGGGCATTCTATGGGTCGCAGGTGGAGAATATCTATGCCGACCCCTTCTGCGAGACTTTCATCGCACGCGACGGTCTGCTCTTCACAAAAGACGACCAGCTGGTGGCCTGTCCCAACGGCAGACAAGGCGAGGAACTGACCATCAGCGGCGACTTGAAAAGCATCGCCGAAGGTGCCGTCTATAAAATTCCCGGCATGAAGCGCCTGTTCATAGAGAGCAGCGACTACTCCACGGTGGCAGAACTGGCTCCAGGCGGCATAGTCTGTGAGGACGGAAGCCTGCCCGATGTCTACATCAACGATGCCACATGGGACCAGACGCTCTTCGAGGAATACCTCTACGACGACTCGTGGGAGGACTATGTCAATGCCGGCAAGCTGCACCGATACTTCCCGCTGACGGTGCTCCCCGACTTCGTGGTGAATGTGGAGGGACAGAAGCGCTATCTGGCCAGCATGTTCATCGGCTTCGACACACAGTTGCCCGACGGTGCTACAGCATGTATCGTCAGCGAGGCTAACATGACCACACGCAAGGCTCACATGCTGGGCAAGGGCAGCCTGGTGCCTGCACGCTCGCCAGTGCTCATCACGGCGATGAAGCCTGGTGTCTACCACCTCATGCCCTACGAAGAGGAGTTAGAGATGTGGCCGACGTACGAGAACCGACTGCAAGGCACTGGACGCGACGGCATGAGCATCGGACAGCAATACTCCGCACAGGGCAGCATCTGTACGCTGAGCAAGCCTGACGGCAAGCAGGAGGCGGGTTACTACTTCGACCAGAACAAGACGGTGCCGGCGTTCAGCACCTATCTGACGTTTAATACCATAGGACTGTCGCCGGAACAGGCTCGTGACACGCACTACGACATCGTGTTCGAGGCTTCGGACGACAAGGGCATCGCAGAGGGAGACTTCATCTACGACGTACACAGCGTATCGGCCGTCAGCCTGTACGAAGCCAAGATTTCCAGCTATCACGGTAAGGGCGGTAAGGTTACGATACCAAAAAGCATGACCTTCACAACGTTCGACGAACGGCAGGTGGAAGTGCCTGTAGTGGAAATGGGACCGGCGGCATTTGCCAACAGCAAGGGCGACATCAGGAGTCTGAACTTCCTGGAGAACGACGGATTGAAGAACCTGAACGTCAACCGCAGCAGCAGTACCAACCCCTTCTACGGAATAAACCGCACTGCGATGATTTATCTGCCCGACAATCATGGCCACACGACGTCCAACGGTGAGGTCAATGTCGTCATAGGCACCCACTGCGACAACCTGCTGGTCATTGAGGGCTTGGACTTCGAGCCGCCGTACGACTTCACAGCCGACAAGGCATCGTACAACCGCACCTTCAAAGCCAGTGACAATGGACAGGGCGGGTGGACCAGCATGGCCTACCCCGTGTGTATTCCTTTCTTCGCAGAGCTGTCGACAGGCCCTGACGACCCACGCTACAAGAAGTATGCCGTCTACCGGCTCAGCCATGTCGACAGGGACAAGAAGGAAGTAGTGTTCTGCAACGATTTCTCCGTCATGTCGCCTGGTATGCCATACATAGTGGTGGTGAAAGAGGGCGAACTGAACATTGCCTCGGACAAGGATCAGCTGGTAAACTATCGTGAAGGGCCCATCGATGTAACGGCAGAGCCTGTGGATAGTGAAATCAACGTGTTCGATGCCGGTGGCGACATCATCGGCAAGGTGCAGTGGTGCGGCACGTTCAAGGAGTTGAGCAATGACGAGAGTGCCAGCCGCGGCATCTACGTCATGCAGAGCGACGGCACCTTCCGACGTGTCAGCAACCGGGGTGCCCAGTACCAGAGCGTCACCACCAAGGCCTTCCGCTCGTTTATCGAAACGCTCGGCATACTGCCCCGCAATGCCTATGACATCAAGTACCAGTATCAGGAACAGGGCGATGAGCAACGTCCCGTCACCGACTTCCCGACGAACAACTACAACGGCGAGGACGATATGCCTCCCTACGACGACGAAACCGGTGTGGAACCGGTGCTGCGACTCGTCGATGCCGACGGCACCAGCCAGTACTACGACCTGCAGGGCCGTAAGCTTGGTTCAACGTTCATTGCAACGCCACACTCTCAAGGAGAGAATGTTCAACGTTCAATGTTCAATGTTCAACGTTCAACGTTCAATGTTCAACGTTCAACGTTAAAGAAGGGCATCTATATCACCAATGGCCGTAAGGTCGTGATTAAAAGGTAAAAAGTGTTCAATGTTCAATGTTCAATGTTCAATGTTCAATGTTCAACGTATGAAAAAGCATTTTCTATTACTCCTTGCCGCACTCTTTGTGGCAGTGGGAACAGCAAAGGCCGATACCACGCCCAGCGGATTATGGAGCGACAACACCGATGCCAGCTGGGGCAGCAACTATGCCGAGAGCAATGAGTTCTACATCAGCACAGCAGCGCAATTGGCACAGTTCGCCTATATGGTAAACAATTCGAGTAAGCAGTTTGCCGGCAAGACCGTCCGTCTGATTGCCGACATCGACCTCAGTGCCCACTACTGGGTGCCTATAGGATACAAAGAGGCGCGGGCGTTCGCCGGTACCTTCGACGGCCAGGGACACACCGTCAGCGGTACCTGTTTCACTTCGGCGGGCTCTTTCCCCACCTCAGGCAACGTATTCTGCGGCATCTTCGGCGTGAACGCCGCAGGGGGTATAGTCAAGAATATCAACGTGGCCAGCAGCACGTTCGAAGCTGTCTATAACGTTGGCGGTGTGGTGGCCTACAACAAAGGGACGGTGGAACGCTGCTATGTGGGAAGTGACGTTATCGTCCGTTCGACGGCAGCAGGCAATAGCAATCAAGCCATCAGGTTCGCTGGTATCGTGGCCAGCAACCTCGGAACGGTCAGGGGATGTGTCAGCGATGCGAACCTTTCAGATCATAAGGGCAAAGGGAGAAACTATATCGGTGGCATCGTAGGCCATAATTTCGGCGGAGTGGAAAGTTGCGTTTATCTGGGGGATGCCGACCGTCTGGGCTACGACACACAAGACCATATCGGTCCTATTGTCGGTAGTTCTGTTGAGTCAAGCATTTCCCACCTTTCTTACTCGAACAACTACTATACGCAGTCAGCAGTTGCCACCCTCGATACTGGGAAGGCTGGTGCCAGTCTGGCCTATACCATTTCCACCAGTACCTCAGGCGTCTCTATCAGTTTCGACACCCCAGAACATGGCGTCGTACTCAATGGAAAGTGCTATGCACCAAGCGGACAATCGGTTCAGTTCAGAGTCGTTCCAGACGACTTCTTCAAGGGTGTGGTCAGTGTGACGGCCAATGGCACCCCGCTGACGGCTACTGACGGCAAATACACCGTGACCGTCGCTAATGCCGACATCGATATTGCCGTAACATTAGAGGGGACAAGCCCCGCAGGCAGCGGTACTGCCAGCAATCCCTTCATCATCAAGTCCACAGCACATTGGAATGCCCTGGCTGCAGCCATCAGTGAAGGTAATCCCAATATCAACAAGGACGGTGTATCGTTCTTCAGACTCGATGCCGACATCACCGTCAGCACCATGATCGGCACGGCAGAACATCCCTTCGAGAGTACCTTCGACGGCAACGGCCATAAGCTGACGTTCAACCTCCAGACGAGTGATGCCGACTACTGCGCCCCGTTCAGCTATACGAGAGGGGCAGAGATAGAGAACCTCATCGTCGATGGTACCATCAAGAGTTCCGGGCATTATGCCGGTGGCATCATAGGACATGCTGAAGGAACGTTCACCGTCCTGAACTGCGTCGTCAAAACAAACATCGTGAGTACGGGCAGCGGTCAAGCTGTTTACGACGGTGGCTTTATCGGGGGTGTCTTTGGTGAGTCATCAGTCAATATCATAGGTTGCGTATTTGAGGGTTCCGTCACCAGTTCGGGCAATACTCATTTCGGCGGCTTTGTCGGGAAAACTGAGGGAGCTTCTGAGGATGCTTATGCAAATGTCACCATTAGTAACAGCCTTTTCGACCCACGCGGAGTAAACGTAACAAACACCTCTGGAAGCTACACGTTCGTGATAGCCGGCAGCCATTCATCGGTATCTATAGAAAGCGAAGGCCATGTCTTCTATACGAAACAATTGGGTACCGTGAATTATAATGGCAGCCTTGCAAAAGTTAGCGCCTACATACCAACGGAGCCTTCGACCACAAGCTACGGCATGGTTGACATCTACACGGAAGGACTGCTATACAATGGTGTGTTCTATTCGACAGATCGTGAAGGGTTCTACGATGATATGGACAACATGCCCCTCGTCGGATACTATCTGAACCGGGGAACTGTCAACGCGAAGTTCAACGGACGCAAGCTCTATAAGGACGGTGACTGGAACACGCTCTGCCTGCCGTTCAACATGACGGCCGATGAACTGTCCGCGGCCAAAACCACCGAAGGACATCCGCTCTACGGAGCCACCGTCCGTGAGATGGATGTTACCGGCTGGTACAACACCTCGAACGAAAGAAGCGACGCCAGGGATGCCACTTTCTGCTACCAGACAGCCCTTAAGGAGGCCCCTGATGACGACGAGAAATATCTCCTCTACCTCTACTTCCAGGATGCCAACAACATTGAGGCAGGCAAGCCCTATCTCGTGAAGTGGAGCAAGCCCGACGGCTACGACACTAATCCAAGCAACTTCGATATCAGCAATCCGGTCTTCGAGAACGTCACCATCAAGGCCAGCCTTAGCACGATAGAGAGCGACGACGGAAGCGTACTGTTCGTGCCCGTCTTCTCACCCATCGTACTTGAGAAGGGAAATTGGCAGAACCTCTACGTCGGAGCCAACAACATCCTCAGATACCCGTCACCCACTAAGGACTTCACGCTCAAGACGTTCCGCGGCTACTTCCAACTCATGGCTGGCGATGAATCGGCCTCTGATCCACTGGCACCAAGTCTCGACATCGTATCGAACATCGACGACAACAACGAAACGACGGGAATTATAACGATGTCTGATGAATTCGCAACGCCACACTCTGCCCAGCAGAGAAGAAGTAAGATGTCAGATGTATGGTACACCCTCGATGGCCGCAAGCTTGACGGCAAGCCAACGAAAAAGGGCTTATACATCCATAATGGTAATAAGCTCGTGATTAAGTGAGAGAAGAACTCAAAGTAATGATAAAGTAATGATTGTAATACATAATCGGTATGAAGACAGAGAACAAACATAAGACATACAAGAAGCCAGCCATCCGGCTGTACGCCATTAGACCAAGCTGTCTTTTAGCAGGCAGCAAGGTAACTATGCGTGGCAATGCCTTTAGGGGTGTAGAGCAAAGCACTGACGATGACGAAGGGCGGTAAACGCCCCATTCCAAAGTAAGTCTATATCCCTCTTTCTGCCCAGTCACCTCGGTCTAGGTTGCGGTAGCCTATTGCTTCGGCAATATGCACCGACTCTACCCGCTCGCTGCCGGCAAGGTCGGCAATGGTGCGGGCAACCTTTAATATACGTGTATAGGCACGCGCTGACAGCTTTAACCGTTCCATCGCCATACGCAGCATCTCCATACTGGCATCATCAGGCTCAGCAAACTCATGAAGCATTTTTTCGCTCATCATCGCATTACAATGAACACCCTTATACGGACGGAAGCGCTCCTCTTGAATCTTGCGGGCCGCAATGACACGCTCGCGGATGGTGGCAGAGGGTTCACCGGGCTGCATCTGACTCAACTGTGCAAACGGCACAGCCTGTATCTCACAATGGATATCAATTCGGTCCAGTAGCGGACCGCTAATCTTGTTCATGTAACGCTGAATCTGTCCCGGAGTACAGGCACAGTGGTGCGTCGGATCACCATAATATCCACAAGGACAAGGATTCATCGAGGCTATCAGCATAAACGAGCATGGGTATTCTACACTGTACTTGGCACGTGCAATACTGATTTTACGGTCTTCTAACGGCTGGCGCAACACCTCCAATACAGAACGCGACAACTCAGGCATTTCGTCGAGGAA
>ONKX01000089.1:0-598 GCA_900318555.1 uncultured Prevotellaceae bacterium
GAGTGCCTCCAGATGATTCCTCAGCTCTGTCTTGACCTTGTTGATGTCGGCCACGAAGCGCGTCATCTGTCGCAGTTCCCTATAGATAGGAGATGGCGGTACCCAAGTTTTGAGGCGCTTATCCAAGCATCCCAGCATACCAAGAGTATAGGCATCCATGTCATCGGTCTTTGTGAGGATGCCCTCGTACTTGGCAAACTCACGGGCCTTGTTAGGCAACACAACGCAGACGTCCAGGCCGAGTTTGCTCAGATGAGCCGCCAGTTTCTCGTAATATACGCCTGTCGGTTCCATTACATATCGCAGGGGGTAGCCCTTTAGAGCCTCTTTACGACTCCATCTGACGAATTGGTTGAAACCAGTCTTGTGGTTGTTAAACACTACAGGGGCGGTAGAGCATCCCTGATTGAAATCGTACATACATAAGCAGGCCGTGAACGTACCCTTTGCAATGTCGATTCCCACGCACTGCATAAACAACTTGCCAGGTTCGAAATTAGGTTTCATACGGTTTGAATTTTGAGTTAATAATGTTGATGATTATAGCCTCAAATCCTCACCGCCTTTCCTCTTGTATATACTCTGAATCATCCTCTGC
>ONKX01000089.1:609-12383 GCA_900318555.1 uncultured Prevotellaceae bacterium
TCTGAATCATCCTCTGCCATACCTGAGTGATGTCCTCTGATACTTCGTCCAAGCTCTAAAGATCTGAAAACGAGGGTGGAAGTTTGATCTGTCCCACGAAATAGCCTTTGCTTCTCTAGGTACTTGACTTCTCACCCCCAACGGCATAAATCTCTAGCAAAGCTACAAAACTTAAACCGTATTGCATCCATCTACAAGAATTATTTCATGAAAATGGAACAATCTCTATAACCGGATGCAAAGGTAAGAGGTACTGAAGATGTTTATACCGAGAATGAACAGGTTCGATGCAAAGCATCAAGAAGTGAAAATAGAAGCCGAAGGAGAAATTTCCTTCGGCTCTCTATCTGGTAGAATGATGCTACATGTTGAGGAGTTTTTCGAGTTCGGGGTCTTCTAAATCGAAACCGGGCAGTTCTCTTGTCAGGCCTGGGTCGGTTTGGTCATTGGCTCCGGGACTGGCTGCAACATCTCACAGAAGGGACAGGTTAGAGGTTAGATGGATGATGTGGCTGTGTGCAGCGCTCTTCACTATTCAGTGTTCGCTGTTCACTTCCTGTAAGACGGAAGACGATACCATCATCTATAAGGACTCGCGACGATGGGTGGAGAAGACGGTAGCCGTGGTGGCGCCGCTGAACGACCCCGTCATGAAGGCCCGTCTGGAGCGTACTGCCGACTGGATGCTGAAGAACCTGCATAATGCCCAACTGCAAGATACACTTTGCATCGACCTGAAACTGGAGTGGTACGACGAGTACGGCAACGATTTGAAGGTGCTGGGCGAACGCTTGGCCAACCGCGACGACGTGATGGCCGTCATAGGTCCTTTCGACAGCGATAATGTAGAGCAGTTGGCACCTTTCTGCCAGCAGACGCACAAACCGCTGATTCTGCCCACTGCCACCAGTAAGACGGTCATCCGCCGCTTCGCTATCACCAGCAGTGGCGACGGTCAGCAGCCCTTCCTGTGGTCGCTTACCGAGACCGACATCACGCTCTCCGAGATTCTGGTGAGTCTCTATGCCAACAGACTTGGTATGCAGGGCGGCACGATGTTTGAAGGCGATTCAGACGGCGCGCTTTTCGCACCTGCCGACAGCTATGGCCAGACGTTTGTTGAGTGGGCTCCCTTCTTGACTGCCGAGTTGGGCTTCAACCTCCGTTTGTGCGCACAATATGCCGACGACGAGGCACTCTACCGGGAAATGCGCCAGTATTTAGGTACGCTGCCAATGTTTTCCCTCGAAATGCCGCAGTTCGTGGTTGCCCGGAATATCGGGCAGATTTATCAGATAGCACGAATGCGCAGCGAGCTATGGGGTATGGACCCCGACGATCCTGCTGAAGACCAACGCGACGGCTCGTCACTACGTGTTCTCTGGGCGCCGGTGTATTATGCCTGTTCCAATATCACCGACGAGGCCATCGCAGCCCTCGGTCCGCGATGCATTGCGCTCACCAGTGGCTATCAGGGCTTCTCGCCTTATGCCGATCCGATGACGGGGTTCGAGATGAGTTACGAAGCACGCTTCGACACCAAACCGACTTTTGCTGAGTGTAAGTTCTACGACGCCCTGCTGTTGGCCGCCTTCGCTGCCAGCTACATGGAGCACCACCTCTCACCTCTTACCTCTCACCTCTCACCTCTTAACTCTAAACTCTTAACTCTCAACGATGCCATCATTGACATCTGCACCACCGACAACCTTCTTTCCGGACACGCCTGGAACGAGACGGGCATGGAGCTTTACCTTGCTGCACTCGAGCGGGGAGAATTGCTGGGCTTCAAGGGCGCTTCGGGACCTGTGCAGTTTGACAGCGAGTGCTATACAGCAGCACTCAACACCACCTACGTCAACTGGATCATTTCTGACGGTCACTTGTATCACCAGAGCTATTACAGCACTCAGGGAAATGCCCAGACATCGCAGACGCTGGCATCGTGGAACTATCTGATGAAGGATGCCGAGAGCAGATTCGATTCCAAATACAGCCAGAGCATCAATCCCATCACTTATCCCGACCTCACCGACCAATATGCCGTGCTCGTGCAGGGCAGCAACGGATGGGACAACTACCGCCACGAGGCCGACGTGCTGAATATCTATCAGATGCTGAAGGCCAACGGCTACAGCGACGACCATATCATACTGATTACCGCCGACGACTGCGCCAACGCCCCGGAGAATACCGACCGCGGAGCCGTGCGCACCGATCCCGACGGCAAGAACCTGCGCGAGGGCGCTGCCATCGACTATCTCAATGCCGACCTCACGCCACAGGACATCTGCAACATCCTGCAGGGTGTGAAGACCGACAAGACGCCTGTGGTATTGCCCAAGGATGCCGGTCAGAACGTGCTCTTCTTCTGGAGCGGTCACGGTCGTAGCAAGGCTATCAACGGCATCAACGAGATGGTGTGGCGCAACTTGTCAGCCGGTCGCGGCATGACGGACAACCTGCTGGCAGAAACCCTCCGCACGATGGCCGCCAACAAGCAGTTCCGTCAGATGCTCGTCTGCCTGGAACCCTGCTATTCCGCTAACATGGGCGAAGCCTTGGAGGGCATCCCCGGCGTGTTGGCCATCTGCGCGGCAGGCCCCTACGAACAGTCGTTCGCCGATTCGTGGAGCAACGAGCTGGGTGTATGGATGTGCGACCGCTTCAGCCGCAACCTCGTCGGCCATGCCACCGAATCCCCTGACGGTACCTACCGCGACCTCTATCTCTACTGCGCCCAGCACACGCTCGGCTCGCACGTTGGTATATATAATTACGAGAATTTCGGTAACCTCTACACCACAGGCCCGAAGGATTTCTTTGTCAGGAAATAGCTCTAAGGTATTAAATAGTGTAAAAGTTAGCTCATCGTTTGGTGGGCTCGCTTTTTATTTGTAATTTTGCAGGCAAAATGGACAAGGATATATATATAATAGGTATAGAGTCGTCGTGTGACGATACGTCGGCGGCAGTGCTGAAGAACGGTGTGTTGCTGTCGAACGTGACGGCGTCGCAGGCGGTGCACGAGTCGTATGGTGGCGTGGTGCCGGAATTGGCGTCGAGGGCGCATCAGCAGAATGTGGTGCCGGTGGTGCACGAAGCCATCAAACGGGCTGGCATCACGAAGGAACAACTGACCGCAGTGGCTTTTACGCGCGGACCGGGACTGATGGGTTCGTTGCTGGTGGGTGTGAACTTCGCCAAGGGTTTTGCCCGCTCGCTGGGCATTCCTCTGATTGACGTCAACCACCTGCAAGGACACGTGATGGCGCACTTCATCAAGGAGAGCGACGACGACCAAAGTCAGCCGCCATTGCCGTTCCTCTGCCTCTTGGTGAGTGGTGGTAACTCGCAGATTGTCAAGGTGAACGCTTATAACGACATGGAGGTATTGGGTCAGACCATTGACGACGCTGCCGGTGAGGCTATCGACAAATGTTCGAAGGTGATGGGACTGGGCTATCCTGGTGGTCCAATCATCGACCGGTTGGCGCGTCAGGGTAATCCGAAGGCCTATCAATTTGCGGAGCCGCATATTCCGGGGCTGGATTACAGCTTCTCGGGTCTGAAGACGTCGTTCCTCTATAATCTGCGTAAGTGGGTGGAGGACGATCCCGACTTCATTGAACATCATAAAGAAGATATTGCGGCCTCGCTGGAATGGACCATTGTGGACATTCTGATGAAGAAACTGAAGCTGGCCGTGAAGCAGACGGGCATCAAGCACGTGGCTGTGGCAGGCGGTGTGAGTGCCAACAACGGACTGCGCAATGCCTTCCACGACTATGCCAAGCGCTACGGATGGACCATCTATATTCCGAAGTTCAGTTATACGACGGATAATGCGGCGATGATTGGTATCGTGGGTTATTATAAGTATTTGGACGTGGAGTTTTGCAGCATTGACGCACCGGCATTCTCGAAAGTGACATTTAAATAAAATTGAAATATGGATTTTGAAAGCAAGATTATCAGCAGGGAAGTGAGTCAGCTGCTGTGGGAAATGGAAAAAACGGTCGGTACGGCAGAGAGTTGTACTGGCGGACGCATTGCCGAGGCAATCATTGCCATACCTGGTGCGTCGAAGTATTTCAAGGGTGGTATCATTTCGTATGTCGACGAAATTAAAGAGTCGCTGCTTGGCGTAGATTCTCAGGTGCTGATAGAGAAGACAGCCGTTTGCGAGGAAGTGGCTATGCAGATGGTGAAAGGCGCCTGCAAGGCCCTGAACACAGACTTTGCACTGGCCTCAACAGGTTATGCCGGACCTACTGGTGGTCCGAAAGACATCCCTATCGGTACGATTTGGTTGGCTTGTGGCACTCAAGAGAAACAGGTGACGATGATGATTCAGGAGGATCACGGACGCGACATCAACCTCGCCATTGCAACCAATAAAGTTATGCAAATGTTCCTGGATTTCCTCAAAACGGAGAACAAAACGGACGGCGAAGGTTAAAAAATATTAATAGTTGGGCAAATATCAATTCTCTATTTTTATATCTCAATTAAAAGTTGTACCTTTGCACCCTGTTTGGAGTAAGTTAGTATTTAGGAACAAGAAAAAGTAGATAGAAATGTCTAAGATTTGTCAGATTACAGGAAAGACGGCACAGCGTGGAAACAACGTGTCGCACTCAAAGCACCGCACAAAGCGCGTCTTTGACGTAAACCTGTTCAGCAAGAAGTTCTACTATGTAGAGGAGGATTGCTGGATTCAGTTGAAGATCAGCGCTGCTGGTCTGCGTATGATTAACAAGGTAGGTCTGGATGCAGCCCTGAAGCAGGCTGTTGCCAATGGATATGTTGATTGGAAAGACATTAAAGTGATAGGAGACTAAACGATATGGCAAGCAAGAAAGCTAAGGGTAATCGTGTTCAGGTGATTCTGGAGTGCACTGAGATGAAGGAGAGTGGACTGCCCGGAACAAGCCGTTACGTAACGGTTAAGAACCGCAAGAATACCCCTGAGAGAATGGAACTCAAGAAGTATAACCCCATCCTGAAGCGCATGACTGTGCACAAGGAGATTAAATAATCTGTTTAAAGCATGGCAAAGAAAACCGTCTTCGACGAGCAGATGGTTCCTAACGAGGCTGTTAAGGACTTCTTTAAGAATTAATATTCGATTAATCAGATAAAAGAGGTTGCAAGTGAATTTGCGACCTCTTTTTTTGCTATCTCCCTTTTTTTATTAACTTTCACCTTTGGTGAAGGTACTTTCGTTCGAAAAAGCCAAAATAATTTGGCTTTTTGCTCACTTATTCGTACCTTTGCAGGCGTAAAATATTGCAATATGGGTATTTTTGGATTTTTTAATAAGGAAAAGAAGGAAACGCTGGATAAAGGTCTGGAGAAGACCAAGACCAGTGTGTTTGACAAACTGGCGCGTGCGGTAGCCGGAAAATCGAAGGTTGACGACGACGTGCTGGACAATTTGGAGGAAGTGTTGATTACGTCAGACGTAGGTGTCGAGACGACGCTGAAGGTCATTGAACGTATTGAGGAGCGCGTGGCTCGCGACAAGTATGTCTCGACCTCGGAACTCAATGCCACTCTGCGCGACGAGATAGCCTCGTTGCTTTCAGAGAATAATTCCGACGACAATGATAACTGGGATCTGCCTGGCGACCACAAGCCCTACGTCATCTTGGTGGTAGGCGTGAATGGAGTGGGTAAGACCACGACGATTGGTAAGCTGGCCTGGCAGTTTAAGCAGGCTGGCAAGAATGTCTATCTGGGTGCTGCCGACACCTTCCGTGCCGCTGCTGTCGAACAGCTATGCATCTGGGGCGAGCGCGTCGGTGTTCCTGTTGTGAAGCAGCAGATGGGTAGCGACCCTGCCTCTGTCGCTTTCGATACGTTGCAGAGTGCTAAGGCCAACGGTGCTGATGTGGTGCTGATTGATACTGCAGGCCGTCTGCACAACAAAGTAGGTCTGATGAACGAGTTGAAGAAGATTAAGGACGTGATGAAAAAGGTGCTGCCCGAGGCTCCTGATGAGGTGTTGCTCGTGTTGGACGGCTCTACGGGACAGAATGCCTTCGAACAGGCCAAGCAGTTCTCGGCTGTCACGCAGATTACGTCGCTGGCCATTACCAAGCTCGACGGCACTGCCAAAGGTGGTGTAGTCATTGGCATCAGCGACCAGTTGAAGGTTCCCGTGAAGTATATCGGTCTGGGCGAGGGTATGAAAGATCTGCAGCTCTTTAATAAGCGTCAGTTTGTTGACTCATTGTTTAAGAATGAATAAACCGACTATTGACATCATCACGCTGGGGTGTTCGAAGAACCTTGTGGACTCGGAAAACCTGATGGGACTCTTCGAGGCCAACGGCTATCATGTGACTCATGATGCTGAGAATCCTCAGGGCGATATTGCCGTTGTCAATACGTGCGGTTTTATTGAGGATGCCAAGCAGGAAAGCATTGATACTATCCTGGAATTGGCGCAGGCGAAGGAGGAAGGCCGACTGAAAAAGCTTTTTGTAATGGGCTGTCTCTCAGAGAGATATCTGGCAGAGCTTGAAGCAGAGATTCCAGAGGTTGACGGCTGGTATGGAAAGTTTAATTATAAGCAGTTGCTGAAGGATCTAGAACGTCTAGATAGCCTAGAGAATCTAGATGTTCTTGAGGCCCACCGCCACATCACTACGCCTAAGCATTATGCCTATCTCAAAATCAGTGAGGGCTGCGACCGCCATTGTGCCTATTGTGCCATTCCACTGATTACGGGTCGCCACCAGAGTCGTCCCATGCAGGAGATTTTGGATGAGGTGCGCTGGTTGGTGAGTCAGGGCACGTGCGAGTTTCAGGTCATTGCTCAGGAACTGACTTACTACGGTATTGATATTGACGGCAAGCAACATATCGCTGAACTCATTGAAAAGATGGCTGATATTCCTGGTGTCGAATGGATTCGCCTTCACTATGCCTATCCGGCTCATTTTCCTTGGGAACTGCTGCGTGTGATGCGGGAGAAGAAGAATGTCTGCAAATATCTGGACATTGCCCTGCAACACATCTCCGACCACATGCTTGACCGCATGCAGCGCCACGTTACCAAGGAGCAGACCTACGAACTGATTCGCCGTTTGCGCGAAGAGGTGCCGGGCATCCATATCCGTACGACGTTGATGGTTGGATTCCCAGGTGAGACGGACGAGGACTTTCAGGAACTTATCGCGTTTACCAAGTGGGCGCGCTTCGAACGCATGGGTGCCTTTGCCTATTCTGAGGAGGACGGCACCTATAGCGCCAACAACTACGAGGACGACGTCCCTGCCGAAGTGAAACAACAACGTCTGGACCGTCTGATGCGTGTCCAGCAGAATATTAGCGCTGAGATTGAAGCCGCCAAGATTGGCCAGACCCTGCGCGTCATCATTGACCGTAAGGAAGGAGATTGGTTTGTTGGCCGTACGGAGTTCTGTTCTCCTGAGGTCGACCCCGAGGTGCTCATTCCCGCCAGCGAACAGCTGACGATAGGCCGTTTCTATGACGCGCGCATTACTGATGCAGAAGAATTTGACTTATACGCCACCACAATATGAATAACAAAGAATTTATTGCTGAATTGTCTGAACGCATGGGTTATACCGCTAAGGACACCCAACATCTGGTGAACAACATCATCAACGCGATGGGTGATGCTTTTCAGGAGGATAATGCCGTGCTGGTGCCAAACTTTGGTATTTTTGAGGCCAAGAAGAAGCTGGAGCGCATTATTGTGAATCCTGCCACCCAGCAGCGCATGCTCGTGCCACCTAAACTGGTGTTGAATTTCAAACCTAATCAGACGTGGAAAGATAAGCTGAAAGGAGGTAGCAAGTAGTATGGGAAAGTTGACTATACAGGAGATTGCTGCCGTCCTGCAGCAGAAGAATAATTTCGACAAACAAGAGGCTAACACGTTTGTCACCACGATGTTCCAAATCATCCAGGAACGTTTGGAGACTGACGGAATTGTCAAAGTGAAGGGCTTGGGAACGTTTAAAATGGTTGACGTCGAGGCTCGCGAGAGTGTCAGCGTGCGTACTGGCGAACGTGTTGTTATCGATGGTCATGCCAAGGTGACCTTCACTCCTGATGCTACGATGAAGGAACTGGTCAACCGTCCCTTCTCGCAGTTTGAGACGGTAGTACTCAATGATGGTGTTGAGTTTCCGGATTTGGAGGAACCCGAAGAAGAGCAGCCCGTTGTTGAGGAACAACCAGTCGCTGAGGAGGATGTTCCCGCCGTTGAAGAACAGTCTGTCGAGGAACCCATCGTTGAAGAAGAAGCTCCCGCTGTTGTTGCTCCTGTCGTATCACAGCCCGTTGACGAGCAGCCTGAAGCAGAGGAGTCTGTCGCTGATGAGCCCGAAACTGAAGAGCCTGTCGATGAGGAGCCGCAGGAAGAACGTCCAAGTCGCTGGTGGCGCTGGTTGCTGGGCATTCTGGGTGTCCTTGTACTGATGGGTCTTTCGGCCTTTGGAGGCTTCTGTTATGGTATCAAGTATTCGCCTGTGGGTGAGATGGTTCGCCCCGATACGGTAGTGATTCACGATACTATCATGGCCGCTCCTGTCGATAGCGCTTCTGCGGTGAAGGAAGCAGAAGCCGTGAAAGAAGCAGAGCCCGTGAAAGAGCCTGAGACTCCGGCTCCGGAAATGAAGAAGGAAGAGCCAAAGCCTGCACCTGTTTCCGAACAGCCTGACCCCTATGCGCAGAAGGACGAACGCGTGCGCTTGGGTGCTTATCGCATTGTCGGACTCAGCCACGAGGTGAAGGTGTTGGCAGGTCAGACGTTCTACAGCATCTGTCGTGCCCATCTAGGTCCCGATATGGAATGTTACGTTGAGGTGTTCAACGACCTGCCGCGCAATCCGAAAGTCAAGGAGGGACAGGTTATCAAGATTCCGAAACTCCAAGTGAAGAAAAAGAAGAGGAAGCAGTAACGCTTCCTCTTTTCTTTAATTTCCACTAACTCCCTTCATCGACAGCGAGATACGTTGCCTGCGCAGGTCGACGGCAATGACGCGCACGCGGACGTGCTGATGCAGTCGTACTACTTGTGTGGGGTCTTTGACGTATTTGTTGGCCATCTGCGACACGTGCACCAATCCGTCCTGATGAACACCAATGTCGACGAAAGCTCCGAAATTGGTGATGTTGGTGACGATACCTGGCAGTTCCATGCCTTCGTGCAGGTCTTCTATAGTTTGCACGCTGCTGTCAAATTCAAACTCCTCAATCTGCTCGCGTGGGTCGCGATCAGGCTTTTCCAGCTCCTTCATGATATCCGTGAGGGTAGGGAGTCCTACCTCGGCAGTGACGTACTTCTTGATGTCAATGCCCTCGCGCGTAGCTTTGTTCATGATAAGGTCGCTGACACTACAACCGCAGTCCTTCGCCATTTGCTCCACCACGTGATAGCTCTCGGGATGAACGGCGCTGTTGTCGAGCGGATTCTTGGCCTCAGGGATACGCAGGAAACCGGCACACTGCTGGAAGGCGGAAGGTCCCAGACGCGGCACCTTCTTCAATTGTGCTCTCGACGTGAAAGCACCGTTCGCCGTGCGGTAGTCCACGATATTCTGTGCCAATACGGGACCCAGTCCGCTGACGTAGGTCAGCAAGTGTTGCGAGGCGGTATTGAGGTTGACGCCAACGAGGTTCACGCAACTCTCAACGGTCTGGTCCAATGAGTGTTTGAGCTTGGTCTGGTCAACGTCGTGTTGATATTGTCCAACACCGATGCTCTTGGGGTCAATCTTTACTAGTTCGGCCAACGGATCCATCAGTCTGCGACCTATGCTCACAGCACCGCGCACGGTGACGTCCTCGTCAGGGAATTCGTCGCGGGCAACCTTCGAAGCACTATAGACCGAGGCGCCGTCTTCGCTGACGACAAATATCGTGGGCGTTGGTTTTGCCAACGCTGCTTCTTTCAGCGCGTCTTCCACGAATTCCTTCGTCTCGCGGCTGGCAGTACCGTTGCCAATGGCGATGGCCTCTATCTGGTATTCGCTGATCATCTGCTGTACATGGATGGTGGCCTGCATACGGTGATTGATAGGCGGGTGGGGGAAAATAGCTTCATGGTGCAGCAACGTACCCTGCGCGTCAAGACACACCACTTTGCAACCTGTACGGAAACCAGGGTCGATACCCATCACACGCTTTTGTCCCAGCGGTGCCGAAAGCAACAACTGACGCAGGTTTTCGGCAAACACGCGAATGGCTTCTTCGTCGGCTTTCTCTTTGCTTTGGTTCATGAATTCCGTCTCTATCGAGGGCAGCAACAGACGTTTGTAACCATCCTCAACGGCTTCTGCCACAAGACGTTGGCAGGCTCCGTTGCCACGAACGTAATTGCGCTGTAGACGCAGGACGGCTTCGTTGTCATCAATCGTAATGTTGACGCGCAGGATGTCTTCGTCAGCACCGCGACGCATAGCAAGGAGACGATGCGAGGAACAGCGTTTCAGAGGTTCTTCCCAGTCGAAGTAGTCGCTGTATTTCTGGGCTTCATCGCTGTCTTTCTTGGCCTTCACGACCTTCGATTCTATGAATGCCTCGCGACGGAAGGCGGAGCGCATCTGGTTGCGCGAACGTTCGTCCTCGCTCACCTGTTCGGCAATGATGTCTTGGGCACCACGGAGACAATCTGCAACGGTCAAACCGTCGCGCACAAAACGCTGGGCGGCGCGTTTGGGGTCGGGTTCGCGTTGCATCAGCAGTAATTGTGCCAATGGCTCCAGTCCCTGTTCGCGTGCTACTTGTGCCCTCGTCCTGCGCTTGGGCTTGTAAGGCAGATAGATGTCTTCCAAGGGTGTTGTTTCCCAGCAGTCATCGATACGTTTCTGCAGTTCGGGTGTCATCTTGCCCAATTCCGTAATGGTTTTTACGATGGTCGCTTTGCGTTTCGCTATTTCCTGCAATTGTTCCAGTCGGTTGGAAATAGCCGTAATCTGCACCTCATCCAATCCGCCCGTCCGCTCCTTGCGGTAGCGCGAAATAAACGGAATGGTACATCCCTCGTCTAGCAGTTTCAGCGTGTTTTCTACACCTGGTTCGGGCAGGTGCAATTCGTTGGATATCAGTTGCGTAAATATCTTCAAATTCTCCATATTCTTACCTCTAACTTCTTTAGTATCCGCTCTCATGTTTGATACTTCGAATGTGCAATACAATGCCGACAATGATACTCAGCAGCCCCGTGACGAGCAGCCAGTTGTAGGTCGACAGGATGCTGATGCGCGTCAAAACGAGCAGCAATGTACCTATTATTATAAGGTATAAACCCCAATTTGTGGCCTTTTTCTTCATAAAAACGTTAATTTTGCTGCAAATATACGAAATTTTAGTGTTTCAAGTTTCATGTTTCATGATTTTTTTGTACCTTTGCACCCGCATTTTGCAAAAATAACAATTTTTTTAATTATTAACGTAGTATGAATCAATACGAAACCGTTTTCATTTTGACTCCCGTTTTGTCTGATGAACAGACAAAGGAAACGGTCGCTAAGTTCAAGAAGGTCCTGACCGTGAAGAAGATGGCTTACGCTATCCAGAAGAAATCTACAGGTTTCTACTTCCTCGTAGAGTTCAAGGCTGAGCCATCAGTAGTAAAGGTGCTGGAGACCGCTTTCCGTCGTGACGAGAAAGTCATCCGTTTCCAGACAGTAAAGCTTGAGAAGTATGCCATCGAGTATGCTGAGAAGCGTCGTAACAAATTTGGTAAAAAAGAGGAGGCTTAAACTATGGCACAGCAAGACACTGAAATC
>ONKX01000092.1 GCA_900318555.1 uncultured Prevotellaceae bacterium
TGCTCCTGATAGGTCAGCCCGTCGGTCCACGAAGGCAGGGTGACCACCCATTTCACGCCGAGGCCCTTGGGCGATATGAAGCACAGCTCGGTGTCGATGGACGGGTCGCTGATAAGTCGTCGCTTGACGTCCTCAGCCTGCTCCGTGGAGTCGAGGTCGTCAATGTCCATCACCAGGTATGGCGAGCGCAGCAGGAGGCCTCGCGCGTTACGATAGGAGAAGGTGCCGGCAAAGACTGCCGTCTCGAAGTTCAGCTTCTTGTAGTCGCCCAGCTCGTCCTTCGGCGCATGGCCCATCATCTGGCGCAGGGTCTGGGTGGCCGTGCCTGCGCACCACTGGCTGGTGACATATTGGTAAGCCCAGGGAATGTCCTGGTTCTGCTGCGGTTTCGTGGCCAGCACCGCCTGGCCGTCCTTGTTTCTGTATCCTCTTGGAAATATCGAGAATCTGGGGTTGCATGTCGTGTTCATGAAGTATTAATGTTAATTAAAAAATGACTGCGGAGGGGGTCATAATTTGGCGGATTAGGCAAAATACACTAACTTTGCAACCGCTTTAAAGACCATTCCGCGATGGTTTTTAAAAGTAGAGACCGGCCTCGTTTATAGAATCTCCTCAGAGGCCAGTCTCGTGTGCGCCCCACTATGTTGTGATTAACATGGTGGGCTTTTGTTTTCAGGTATTGATTATTATGTCACCATATTTTTCTTTCCGTTTGTTGATTCGTGGCTTCATATAATACACATGACCCATGAGGTCAGCATCGAGAGAGGACTGGCGGACCAGGTCGAACATGATGTTGTTGTTCTCGTAGCGAACAACTGTCGGGTAGGCACATAATAGTAGCCGCTCGAAAGTTTTATGGGAAAGGCGTCCTCGCAATCCTCATTAATAATAATAAGGTATAGAGCGCCCTTTTCGTCGTCTTTCGCAAACTTTGCAAACTTTCCGGACGCCAAATCCAGTGCATTGGCCGTCTCTTCGGTAAAACCAAGCCTGCCGGAGGCCTGGATAGTTGCTTTCAGTTTTGTTGCGAATTGCTTCGCGCTTAAAATCTTTATAGCCATACTCCTTTTTGTTTTGCCTGCAAAGGTAATAAATATTTGTATAACTCCCAAATATATTCCCAGAAAATCTTTAATTACGGGCTGTTTTAATAAAAATTAATAGATACAGCCATTTTCAACGTGCTACAAAGAGACAAAAAAGAAAAAGAAAAGGAAATGAAAAGAAAATAATAGAAATCTGCTTTATACCAATAAACCAAAATTCATCGTCGAAATTTTTTCGTCTGAAACTATTTTCTTCTTTTTAACATTATTTAGGGGGGGGCTAACACGCTTTAACAAAATTCTTTGTACCTTTGCACACAAAAGCAATAACTAAATAAAAGTGAACAATAACATTATTACTAATTTATACATTAACAACATGAAAAAGAAACTACTCTTTACTTTCGCCCTCCTGCTGACGGCAGTAACGGGCGCATGGGCCGACGGCAGCTGGACCAGTGGTGGCTGCGACGTGACCTTGGTTGGCGGTACACTTACCGTCTCGAAATCTTCAAGCGGCGATGGTGCCATGGAGGATTATGCCTCTAGTAACAATCAACCATGGATGAAATCGAGAAATGATATCACAAGTGTGGTGATTGGGGATGGTGTGACAAGCATCGGCAACAATGCCTTCTGGGGATGCGACTATCTGACATCGGTCACTATAGGCAGCAACGTGGGGAGCATCGGTCAAGATGCCTTCAATGCATGCCTCAGACTGGCATCGGTGAGTATACCTGCCAGTGTGACGAGCATCGGCTACTGTGCCTTCGTCAGTTGTGGAAAATTGGCTGCTGCCCTGGTGGTTACTATTGCTGACGGTTCACTGCTTTCTTCCATCGGGATGCAGGCTTTCTACAATGCTAATCTGGCCTCTTTTAACATACCAGCCAGTGTGACGAGCATCGGCAATTGGGCCTTTGAATCATGCTCGAACTTATCCTCTGTTATCATCCAAGCCCCGTCGCTTACCACTTACGGCGAAGGTGCGTTTGACGACAATAAATACGGGCGAATGATATATGTCCCTATCAACAGTGTTAATACATATAAGACCAACTGGGCTAAATATGAAAACTACATCACGGGGCACCCCCTCACTGCGCATGCTGCTGTTGCAGCTACCTGTACGACAGCAGGAAACACTGCATATTGGGAATGTGAAATTTGCCACAAGTACTTCAGCGATGAAAACGGAGGTCCCGAAATCGCAGCGAATGGTTGGGTGATTCCTGCTACGGGACACACCATCGTCAGCAACATCTGCACAGGATGCGGAAAATACGGATACTGCGGCACAAGCGGCCATGAATCAGATGTGACATGGGAACTGACTGGCGAATCATCCAATTACACGCTCACCATCAATGGCACGGGCGCTACGCCGGGATATAACTGGGGTACAGAACCATGGCATGGCTATAAAGACGGAATCACGAGCGTCATTATCGGTAATGGTGTAACGGGAATCGGGCAATATGCCTTCTCTGGATACAGCCATATCACCTCCCTGACCATAGGCAACAATTTGCAGACTATTGGCGTTCGCACCTTCGAAAATTGCACAGGTCTGACATCGTTCATCCTACCTGCCAGCATGACGAGCATTGGAGATATGGCCTTCGGTGGTTGTAGTAACCTATCCACCATTATCGTCCGAGCCACGTCTGTGCCGACTTGTGACAATGATGCGTTTTGGGACAATAAAGCTGGGCGAAAGATATATGTCCCCACCACCTCTTATAATACATACACGACTACGTCTCATTGGTCTGACTACACAAGCGACATCATTGGTTTTAACGGAACCTGCGGTGCAACAGGCCATGAGTGGGACGTGCTATGGGCATTGACTGGCGAATCTCCAAATTATACCCTCAACATCATGAAGGTTGGCGAGACGGGCGCCATGGCGGATTACTCTAATGGAGACGCCAAACCGTGGAATGGAAATAGAACCAATATCAAGACCATCATCGTCGGCGATGGTGTGACGCACATTGGCGACCATGCCTTCGATTATTGCGCACAAACCTCTTTGACTATCGGTAGCGATGTGACGACAATTGGTGACTGTGCTTTCCATAATTGCGACAACATAACCTCTATTGTAATCCCCAACTCTGTGGAAACCATAGGCGAATCTGCCTTCGAATTTCTTTCCAGCCTGACCAATGTGACCATTGGCAGCGGTTTGAAGAGCATTGGTGCCAAGGGCTTCCATTATAACAGTCAACTATCCTCTGTTGTAATCCGTGCTGCATCGCTGACGAGTTATGGAGAAGTTTTTAATGCCGGTAAAAACGGACGGAAGATATATGTCCCTGCCGCCTCTGTTGATACTTACAAGGCTGGATGGACCACCTATGCAAACGACATTATTGGTTATAACGGAACCTGCGGTGCAACAGGCAATGAATCAAACGTGGTTTATGCATTAACCGGCACTTCACCCAATTGCACGCTTTACATTATTGGCACGGGCGCCATGATGGATTGTGGTGATGGATCTAGTGCGCCGTGGTATAGCAATAGAGGTGATATCACAAGTGTTGTCATTGGTGACGGTGTAACAACCATCGGTGCCCATGCATTCGGCCAAAACAATAACACTCTCTACACTCACTTAACCTCCCTGACCATCGGGAACGACGTGACGACCATCGGCGATTATGCCTTCTATCATTGCACCGGTCTAACTTCGGTTGTAATCCCCAACTCTGTGCAAACCATTAAAACCTATGCCTTCGAGGGATGTTCCGGCGTAACCTCCCTAACTATCGGCAGTGGCGTGACAACCCTCGAAAACCATGCTTTCTATGGCCTCGGGATAACCTCACTAATCATTCCTGCTAACGTGACGCACATTTACAACTCTGTCTTCAATAGCTGCTCAAACTTAAGCTCTGTTGTTATCCAACGTTCGTCGCTGACGAATTATGGCTATAAGGTATTTAATGACAATGCCAGCGGAAGGAAGATTTTTGTCCCCTCCGGTTCTGAAAATACATACAAGAATGTTTGGAAAGATATCGAGCGGGGTAATTACGTTGACGACATCATTGGTTATAACGGAACCTGCGGTGCAACAGGTCATGAATCGGATGTGTTATATGCAATGGACGGCGAATCACCCAACAAAACGCTATTCGTTTGCGGTACGGGTGCCATGGCGGATTATGACTATGATTCTATGCCATGGTATTCCCAAAAAGATGCAATCACGAGCGTCGTCATCGGTGATGGTGTAACGGATATAGGTAAATATGCCTTCTACGAACATTCTCATCTGGCATCGCTCACCATCGGTAACAGCTTGGAGACCATCGGCGTTTGGGCCTTCAAAAACTGTTCAATGAAATCGGTCACCTTCCCTGCCAGCGTGAAAAGCATCGGCAATTCTTCTTTCTTGGAGTGTAACAGCTTGACCTCGGTTACTCTTAATAGCAATCCGCAGATTCAACCAAATGCCTTCTATGGCATCAAAGACGGTGCGACCATAAGGATGAACCTGCCGGCGAACAATGTAGGCTCAGACTACTGGATGACATTCTTCAACGACGGCTATCACTTTAAGGCCGACGACAACACAACAGTCTATAAGGGCACTCTCAGTGGTAGCAGCGTGAGCCTGACCGAGGTGACAGACAAGATTGTGACGGCCGGCAATGCCGTTATTCTGAAATCGACAGGTAATCCTGTGATGACGCTTAACTCGGCAGCCAGCAGCGACGACTATGCCGCAGCAACCAACGACCTGAAGGGCGTGTCGGATGTTGACGGACTGCTGTCCAACGGCTCAATTTACGTATTGAATAATGGCAAAAGCGGAGTTGGCTTCTACAAGCTAAAGAGTGGCAAGACGCTCGGCTATGGCAAGGCGTACTTGAGTAGCACCAGCGCTCCAAGCTACCTGAACTTCGAAGAGGATGAGACCACTTCGTTAAGTGAAGAGTTAAGAGTGAAGAATGAAGAATTTGCTACCGCACAATGGTATACGCTCGAGGGCCGCAAGCTCATCGGCAAACCCAGCACTAAGGGCATGTACATCGTGAACGGCAAGAAAGTAATCATTAAGTAACGGAGGACACGACTATGAAAAAGAAATATATGAAACCCGAGCAGGACGTCGTAAAGATAAAATATCAAGTCCAGTTGCTGACTGTCAGCGGAATACCCAAGGACGACGAAGAAGAAGTCGAAGACGGTTGGTAAACGCACGACAGTCCCCACTAAGAGAATAATTACAGCAACAAATTCTTTGTAAGTCAAGGGCCTGCTTCACACCCCGCGGAGCAGGCCCTTTTTTCTTTGTTTTTACCCTAATTTTCAACCCTTTTTATTAATAGATCACGGGACGGTTCTCTGATCTGTTTTAAAGATTGATCATGGGGTCGGTTCCTCTGATCTGTTTTAAAGATAAAACCAGGAAACGGAAGTCCAATCGCGGCTTCCGTTTTTTCGTGTGGCTCTGCGCCCATTTACCTCATTCTCCCTCGGGCTGCCTCCCGTCCGCCCGAAGGTGTTTTTTGCCCAAAAGTTTTGCAGTATCAATAAAAAACACTATCTTTTCGCTTAGCGAGAAGATACTTCCGTTCGAAAATACTCAAATTAATTTGGTATTTTGCTCACTTATTCGTATCTTTGCAGCGTGAAACAATAAACAGATAATTTATGGAACAGACAATTGGGCTGAATGCTGCACAGATGGACTTCCTCCAACTCCTGGCGCACATCAAGACCACGGAGGAGTTGGAAGAACTGAGCCAGGTGGTGAGCGACTACTATGCTCGCAAGGCCGAGGAGGGGATGAACCATCTATGGGAGACTGGCCAGTGGAGCAAAGAAAAGGACGAGGAAGTGATGAAAACCCATCTGCGGACACCATACAAATATGCCAAGTAAGAAGATAGTCCTTGATACCAACTGCCTGCTCGTATCCATATCCAAGTATGGTGAGGCATATCCCGTATGGCGCGGTTTTCTCGACGGGCGCTACACGCTCTGCGTATCAACCGAAATCCTTGAGGAATATGAGGAAATCATTGCTAATATGGCCACACCCGACGTGGCCAGAAATGTAGTTGACGCTATATTAAAGCGTAGGAACGTGGAGCGTATCGACCCTTACTACCATTGGAACCTCATCACCACAGACCCCGACGACAACAAGTTTGTGGACTGCGCCTTTGCCGCTGGAGCCACCTATATCGTATCCGACGACTCACATTTCAACATCCTGCGCGACATCACATTCCCCCAATTAATTGTGCTCAGGCTAAAGGAATTCCTTAAATCCTTGCAGAAAGAGGAACTGTGAGATTAGGCGAACAGGTCTTTGCTCTTTTTTAAAGATAAAACCTGGAAACGGAAGTCCAATCGCGGCTTCCGTTTCTTCGTCCGAGACCCTCTCTTATCCCCCTATGTAGGGGGAAGAAGGATAAAAAAGTAGGGGAAATAATAAAAATAGTTATAAAATAATTTGGATGGTAACTAGAAAATAGTTACATTTGCAGGTTTTATAAAAGAAGAGGATTGATTATGAATTCAATGACTTATAAAGGCTATTTAGGCTCTGTAGCCTATAGCGAGAAAGATCAGGTGTTCTTCGGTAAGATTG
>ONKX01000082.1 GCA_900318555.1 uncultured Prevotellaceae bacterium
GTTCTCACGAGCGGGCTTCAGATACTGACGAGGATCGAAGTCTCCAGGATGCTCAGCGAGGTGCTTGCGGATAGCAGCAGTCATAGCCAGACGAGAGTCTGAGTCGATGTTGATCTTGCAAACAGCACTCTTAGAAGCCTCACGCAACTGCTCCTCGGGGATACCGATAGCTGCCTCGAGCTTACCACCGTACTGGTTGATGGTGTTAACCTCTTCCATAGGAACAGAAGAAGAACCGTGGAGCACGATGGGGAATCCGGGAAGCTTCTTCTCAATCTCATGCAGGATATCGAATGCCAATGGCGGTGGAACGAGCACGCCGTTCACGAGTGTGCACTGCTCAGGAGTGAACTTGTGAGCACCGTGAGAGGTACCAATAGAAATAGCCAGTGAGTCGCAACCTGTGCGGGTAGAGAAGTCGATAACCTCCTCAGGCTTTGTGTAATGAGACTCTGCAGCAGCAACCTCATCCTCAACACCAGCGAGTACACCCAGCTCAGCCTCAACGGTTACGTCGAACTGATGAGCATAGTCAACAACCTTCTTAGCCAGAGCGATATTCTCCTCGTAAGGCAGAGAAGAACCGTCGATCATTACGCTTGAGAAGCCCATGTCGATACAGTCCTTACAGAGCTCGAAGCTGTCACCATGGTCGAGGTGCAGCACGATCTCAGGATGCTCACAACCCAGTTCCTTAGCGTAAGCCACAGCACCCTCAGCCATGTAACGCAGAATAGTAGCGTTAGCATAGTTACGGGCACCCTTAGACACCTGCATGATAACGGGAGACTTGGTCTCAACAGCAGCCATCACGATAGCCTGCATCTGCTCCATTGTGTTGAAGTTGAAAGCGGGAATAGCATAGCCGCCAGCAACTGCTCTCTTAAACATCTCGCGAGTATTCACGAGACCTAAATCCTTGTAATTAACCATAATTCTTAATAATATGTTAGATGAATTAGAAATTTTCGACTGCAAAGTTAGTAATTTCTTTCCAAACGTCCAAACGCAAAAGCCACAGATTCCGAACTTTTCACGGTTTTTAAAACTTTTCCAGCACTCCGACTCCAACGGACCGCCAAAATGCAAACTGCAGATGACAAAGTAACGTAAATATCCAAAATATGGGACTCGAAGCTATCACAGCGTCGAGTCCCTTGCAAACTTCAAACATTTGAGATACCCCGTTAATCGGGGCTTCGGCGTAAGCCAATGGGCTACGACCAAAAGATTTCCCAAATTATCTTATGAATAACAGTTCACGATACTTCGGCAGCGGCCAGAGTGAGTCATCGACGATGAGCTCCAGCTTGTCGATTTCATAGCGGATGGTGTCGAGTTTCGGCTCTACCTTGTCGTGGTAGGCGATGGCCTTCTCGTGCTCGTCCTCAATCTTGTTGGCCAGCTTACGAGCGTTAACCAACTCCTCAACTCCTTTCTCGATGGCAGAGGTGCGCTCGGCAATCTCCTCAATAATCTTGATATTACGGGCAGAGAGTTTCTCAGCCTTGTCGACAGGGAAGATTGCAGCCATATTTTCCACGTTCTTCAGCAACTGGCTCTGATAGTGAGTAGCAACGGGGATGATGTGGTTCATTGACAGATCACCCAACACGCGAGCCTCAATCTGAATCTTCTTCGTATAGGTCTCCCACTTCACCTCGTTGCGGGCCTCAAGTTCCTTCTTCGTCATCACACCCAGACTCTCGAACATGTCGATGCTCTCCTTGTCGAGGTAACGCTCGAAAATCTTCGGACAAGACTTTTCGACATCCAGTCCGCGCTTCTCAGCCTCAGCGACCCACTCGTCGGAATAACCATTGCCGTCGAAGCGGATGGGCTTACAGGTCTTGATATCGTCGCGCAGCACGTCGATGATAGCGTGGAAGGTAGCGCTGTGACCGGTACCTGCGAGTTTCTTCTCGAACTCAGGAATCTTGGCGTCAACACGTTTCTTAAAGCTCACGAGGGCTTCAGCAACGGCACTGTTGAGGGCGATCATCGCGCTGGCACAGTTGGCCTCAGAACCTACGGCACGGAACTCGAAACGGTTTCCTGTGAAGGCGAATGGAGATGTACGGTTACGGTCGGTATTGTCGATGAACAACTCGGGAATCTCGGGGATATCCATCTTCATGCCTTGCTTGCCAGCCATGGCGAGAATGTCGTCCACGTCGGCCTTCTCAATGTGGTCGAGCAACTCACTGACCTGCTTGCCGAGGAATGAAGACACGATGGCGGGAGGAGCCTCGTTGGCACCCAGACGATGGGCGTTGGTGGCACTCATGATAGAGGCCTTCAACAGTCCGTTGTGCTTATAGACACCCATCAGCGTCTCAACGATGAACGTGGCAAAGCGCAGGTTCTGCTCGGCAGTCTTGCCAGGGGCGTGCAACAGGACACCAGTGTCGGTGCTCAGCGACCAGTTGTTATGCTTACCACTACCGTTGATGCCTGCGAAGGGCTTTTCGTGGAGCAGCACGCGAAAACCGTGCTTGCGGGCCACCTTCTTCATGACCGACATCAGCAGCATGTTATGATCGACAGCGAGGTTGGTTTCCTCGAAGATGGGTGCCAACTCAAACTGGTTGGGAGCCACCTCATTGTGGCGTGTCTTACAGGGGATACCGAGAGCCAAAGCCTCGAACTCCAAATCCTTCATAAAGGCCTGTACGCGCTCAGGAATGGCACCAAAGTAGTGGTCATCCATCTGTTGGTTCTTGGCCGAGTCGTGGCCCATCAGCGTACGACCCGTCAACAGCAGGTCAGGACGTGCGGCATAGAGTCCCTCGTCAACGAGGAAATACTCCTGTTCCCAACCGAGGTTTGACGTCACCTTCTTCACCTCTGGGTCGAAATAGTGGCAGACATCGACGGCAGCGACATTCACAGCATGGAGCGCACGCAGCAACGGAGCCTTGTAGTCGAGTGCCTCACCACTATAAGAGATAAATACGGTGGGGATACAAAGCGTGTCATCGATGATGAATACAGGCGATGTGGGATCCCATGCAGAATAACCACGTGCCTCGAAGGTAGAGCGGATACCACCAGAGGGGAATGAACTTGCATCAGGCTCCTGCTGAACGAGCAGTTTACCTGTGAATTCTTCTACCATACCGCCTTTGCCATCGTGCTCGATAAACGAGTCGTGCTTCTCGGCAGTACCTTCCGTCAAAGGCTGGAACCAGTGTGTGTAGTGTGTCACACCATTCTCAGTAGCCCACTGTTTCATGCCTTCTGCCACAGCATCTGCAATCTGACGATCCAAGCGTGCGCCATTGTCCATCACATCAATCATCTTCTCGTACACGTCCTTCGGCAGGTACTTGTACATCTTCTCACGGTTGAAGACCTTCTTGCCAAAATACTTTGCGGGTCTTTCACTTGGTGTTTTTACGTCGAGCGGCTTCTTCTTGAATGCCTCGCCGACAACCTGAAATCTTAATGCTTCCATAATTTCTATTTTTTAATTAATCCCTGCATTATAGCCGCCCCTTATCAAGGGGCTCTAAATGTTTTGTCCAGTTTTCTATTCTCGTTAATGCTTCTTCTGTTTTCTCGTGACTACCAAAAGCTGTGAAGCGGACATAGCCCTCACCAGAAGGGCCGAAGCCGACACCCGGCGTGCAGACCACGTTGGCACCGTAGAGCAGGGCCTCGAAGAACTGCCACGAGCCCATGCCTTCTGAGGTGCGCATCCAGATGTAGGGTGCATTCTCGCCACCGTAGACTTCGTAGCCCAGTTCACGCAGTTTGGTGAGCATCCGATGGGCATTGTCCATGTAGTAGTCGATAGTCTGTTGGATCTGCTGCTTACCCTCTGGTGTGTAGATAGCCTCGGCAGCACGCTGTGAGATGTAACTCGTGCCATTGAACTTCGTGCACTGCCTGCGCAACCATAGTTGATTGAGAGAGATGCGCTCGCCCTCGAAAGTCGATACACTCACCTCCTTCGGAACGACAGTGTAGCCGCAACGCACGCCCGTAAATCCTGCGGTCTTCGAGAACGAGTGGAATTCGACGGCGCATTTGCGGGCACCACGGATCTCATATATAGAACGTGGTATCTCCGAGTCACGGATGTAGGCCTGATAGGCTGCATCATATAGAATCAGCGCATCATTCTTCAGCGCGTAGTTCACCCACTTGCGCAGTTCCTGTTTGGTGATCACCGTACCCGTCGGATTGTTGGGGTAACAGAGGTAGATGACATCCACTGGACGCCCCTTTGGCAGTTCTGGGACGAAACCGTTCTCGGCTGTCGTAGGCAGGTAGCGCACGTTCGTCCAACGTCCGTCGCGATAGTTGCCGCAACGGCCTATCATCACGTTCGAGTCGATATAGACGGGGTAGATGGGGTCGGTGACCCCTATGAAGTTGTCCCAATGCAACAGTTCCTGGAAGTTGCCTGTGTCGCTCTTCGCACCGTCATTGATAAAAATCTCGTCGATACTGAGGTGGACACCACGCGGCAGGAAGTCATTCTTTAGGATGGCTTCACGCAGGAAGTCATAGCCCTGTTCAGGACCATATCCGTGGAAGCCCTTGATGGTACCCATCTCGTGAGCAGCCTTGTGCATAGCCTCTACGACGGCAGGTGCCAACGGCTGTGTCACATCGCCAATACCCAGCGAGATGACGTCGGCCTTGGGGTGCATCACCTTGAAGGCGTTCACCTTCTTGGCAATGTCGGCAAACAGATAGTTCTGCTGCAGGTTTAGGAAATGAATGTTTACTAATGCCATAATCTTTTATTGTATTTGAAGTTTGCTATATTCTATTTTTCCGTCGAACACGAACTCGGCAGGACCAGTCATATAGACGTGATTGTCCGACTCGCGCCATTCGATGCTCAGTGTACCGCCATCCATCACAATCTGTGAGAAGCGACCAGCACGGCCAGTGAGTACAGCTGCTACAGCTGTGGCGCATGCACCAGTGCCACAAGCCTGAGTAATGCCGCTACCTCGTTCCCAAACACGGGTACGTATGGTCGTGTGGTCAGCGGTTTTGCCGTTGACAATCTTTGCAAATTCAATATTACACCGCTGCGGAAATGCAGGATGCTTCTCCAACATCCGTCCCATCTCGCCTACCTGGTCCACATCGTCGGTAAAGATGACGTAATGCGGATTACCCATCGATACAAATGTACCCTTGTCCAGCACGCGATAGCCCATGAATTGCGACTCGTTCTCCAATACCGGCTCACCCATGTCCACTGTCACGCTTTCCACTATATTATTAATAATGTGTAATTTCAACGTCTTTACGCCCGACAGCGTCAGCAGACGGATTTCCGTTTTCGTCGTCAGTCCGCGTTCATACAGGTACTTACCGATGCAACGGCTCGCATTGCCGCACATCATGGCCTCACTGCCGTCTGCATTATAGATGTGCATTGCAAAATCAGCCTCAGGTATGGAAGATGCACCAATCAGCACCAACCCATCGGAGCCGATGCCCTTGTGACGGTCGCTCCATATCCGTGCTGCCTCTGAGGGCTGCGGCACTGTGAACTCCATCGTATTGACATAAATGTAGTCGTTGCCGCAACCATGCATCTTCGTAAAACTTATTTTTTGTGTCATAATGCTACTTTTACTTGGAGTTTGCTGTCTTTTTGCAATCTTTTCGGGTGCAAAGGTAGGCAAAAAGTTAGAAATCACAAAAGAATCCCTCCACTTTGTTTCTGAAAAAATAAAAATAAGTGTCATTTTGTAAAGTATCCAACGCGAAATAACGCTATTTCGTTTACATCTTGCCAATTTATCTCACACTTTTCTTACAAAGTGTTAGTATGTTGACATAAGTCATTTACGCAACTATATCATTATTATAAAGTATAAAAGGGCTTATGTCTAAGTGCCTTATTTTTTATGCAAAATGACAATGTGTAAGGATTGGTGCCGGAAGAAAGACTGAAAGCTTTCTAAATGTAAGGAAAACAAGCAGAAATCGATCAAAATGTCAGAGAGTCCTATTTTTAACGCAAGAAACGTAAGCAAAATCTTTGCCGAAATTACAAAATGATATACCTTTGCATCCGAATTCGTACAGATTGACACAAAAAGTAAGGATAATATGACACAATGCAAACTTAACAACCAAGGACTATACCAAAGCGAATATGAACACGATGCTTGTGGTGTAGGTATGGTGGTGAACATCCACGGTGGGAAAAACCATGAGCTAGTGGACAATGCACTGAAGGTGCTTGAGAACATGGAACACCGTGGCGCCGAAACACGCGACAAGACCGGTGATGGTGCGGGTATCATGGTACAGATACCCCACGAGTTTATTTTGTTACAGGGTATCCCCGTGCCCGAGAAGGGTAAATATGGTACAGGTCTGGTGTTCTTGCCAAAGGATGAGAAGGCCCAGCAGCAGATACTGAGCGTGATGATCGAAGAGATTGAGCGCGAGGGCCTACAGCTGATGCACCTGCGCACAGTACCCACCAACCCCGAGGTGCTGGGTGTGGCTGCCCGCGAGGTGGAACCCGATATTAAGCAGATTTTTGTGAAGAGAAGCCTCACCCCCGGCCCCTCTCCAAAGGGCGAGGGGAGTGATTACAACCCTGTCGAAGAAGAAAAGGCATTTGAGCGTGTATTATATATAATAAGGAAAAGAATCGAGAATAGAGTTGCGGATTTAGCAAAGGCATCTACTCCCCTCGCCTCTGGGAGAGGGGTCGGGGGTGAGGCTGTTGATGACTTCTACATCTGTTCTCTTTCCTCAAAGAATATTATCTACAAGGGAATGCTGACCAGCGGACAGCTGCGTCGCTACTTCCCCGATCTTTCGAACGACTACTTCACGAGCGGACTGGCCTTGGTTCACTCGCGTTTCTCGACTAATACATTCCCGAAATGGAAACTCGCACAGCCTTTCCGCCTGTTGGCCCACAACGGTGAGATCAATACCATTCGTGGTAACCGTGGTTGGATGAAGGCCCGCGAAAGTGTGCTGAATAGCGAGGCGTTGGGTGATATCAAAGATTTGCGTCCCATCGTACAGGAGGGTATGAGCGACTCTGCCAGCTTGGACAACGTGTTCGAGTTCCTGATGATGAGCGGACTCTCGTTGCCACAGGCGATGGCTATCCTGGTGCCTGAGAGCTTTAACGACAAGAACCCGATTTCGGAAGACCTGAAGGCATTCTACGAGTACCATTCTATCTTGATGGAGCCGTGGGACGGTCCTGCAGCATTGTTGTTTAGCGATGGTCGCTACGCAGGCGGTATGCTGGATCGTAATGGTCTGCGCCCAAGCCGCTACACCATCACCAAACAAGGTATGATGGTGGTAGCTTCTGAGGTTGGTGTGATGGACTTTGAACCTGGCGATGTGGTAGCGAAGGGTCGTCTGCAGCCAGGAAAGATTCTGCTGATTGATACACAAGAAGGAAAGATATACTACGACGGCGAGATTAAGGAGAGACTTGCTAAGGCACATCCTTACCGCGAGTGGCTGAACGAAAACCGCGTACAGTTGGAGAAACTGAAGAGCGGACGTCATGTGGACAACGGCGTGAGCGATCTCAACGCTAAACTGGTTACCTTCGGATTCGGACAGGAGGATATCGATAAGACCATCATCCCAATGGCAACAGCAGGTCAGGAACCTGTAGCTGCGATGGGTAACGACACGCCACTGGCAGTCATCTCTGACCGTCCGCAGGTGCTGTTCAACTACTTCCGCCAACAGTTTGCACAAGTTACCAACCCTGCCATCGACCCTATCCGAGAAGAGCTGGTAATGAGCCTCACGGAATACATCGGTGCCGTAGGAACCAACATCCTGACACCCGATGCATCTAACTGTAAGATGGTGCGCCTGCCACAACCTGTTTTGACCAACACACAACTTGATATATTATGTAACATCCGCTACAAGGGATTCAACACCAAGAAACTGCCTATCCTCTTTGAGATGGCTAAGGGTGAGCAAGGATTGCGTCAGGCACTCGACGACCTGTGTCATCAGGCCGAAGCCAGTGTAGATGAGGGTGTGAATTACATTATCCTGAGCGACCGCGACCTTGACGACACGCACGCCGCCATTCCATCGCTGTTGGCCGTTAGCGCCGTTCACCACTACCTAATCAGCGTAGGTAAGCGTGTACAAACAGCCCTGATTGTAGAGAGTGGTGAAATTCGCGAGGTGATGCACGCTGCCCTGTTGCTGGGCTACGGTGCCAGCGCCCTGTGTCCATACATGACGTTCGCAGTGCTGGATGACCTGGTGAAGAAAGGCAAGATTCAGGAAGAGTATGCTACAGCCGAGAAGAACTACATCAAGGCTGTGGATAAGGGTCTGAAGAAGATTATGTCGAAGATGGGTATCTCGACCATCCGCTCGTATCGCGGTGCCAAGATTTTCGAGAGCATCGGACTGAGCGAAGACCTGCTACGCCGCTACTTCGGTACCGAGATGAGCACCATTGGTGGTGTAGGTCTGAAGGAGATTGCTCGCGATGCTATCCGTCTGCACGAAGCTGCCAAAGAGCAGACGCTGCTGCAGAATCAAGGTCAGTTTGCTTGGCGCAAGGATGGTATTAAGCACGCTTGGAACCCAGAGACTATCGCTAAGTTGCAGTTGGCTACCCGTCAGGGCAACTATGATAAATTTAAGCAGTGGGCAAGGATTGTTGACGAGAAGGAAAGCCCCATCTTTATCCGCGACTTCTTCGGATTCAAGAAGGCCGCTAAACCTACGCCTATCGACGAGGTGGAGCCTGTTGAGAGCATCGTGAAGCATTTTGTAACAGGTGCTATGTCGTTTGGCGCTTTGAGCATTGAGGCCCACGAGGCCTTGGCACTGGCCATGAACAAACTGGGTGCCCGCAGTAACACTGGTGAAGGTGGTGAGGATAACGCCCGCTACCACTCGGAGGTTGACGGCGTAAGCCTGAGCTCGAAGACCAAGCAGATTGCCAGTGGACGTTTCGGTGTAACCGCCGAGTACCTGGTGAATGCCGAGGAGATACAGATTAAGGTGGCACAAGGAG
>ONKX01000095.1 GCA_900318555.1 uncultured Prevotellaceae bacterium
ATATGCTAAGATCTTTGACTGTTGAAGAAATTCGTTCGATGAAACTAAAGAAGTACGAGAATAATTACATAAAGCTATTTATACCAGAATAACACAGCACAAAAGGGATCCTTTTGTGTACTTTTTATATTTTCCTGATGATGCCCTCGCTGACACCAGTCATTCTGCTGATTTGACGGATACTAGCGCCATAATCCTTCACCATGCGGATGACGTCGTTGCGACGGTCTTTCGGGTAATGCTGAATATTGGTGAGATTGTCGTCGTTGCAGATGGCATGAAGATATTCTCGCACCCTTTCATCACTAACTCTTACGGCGGTCTCGTTATCGAAGTCGAGGATGTTCAGCGCCCTATTGGACATCTACTCCTTATGATAGTGAAAATGCATACGTCGTGTCCCTCACAAATATGTATTCGGGGCCAGTTGGCAATTCCAGACGTTATTATGGTTACTCTGTTCGTCCCGTCAAGAACTAACGCAAGCTAAAATCCTCTAATATCCCTCGGCGGCTGCGGCGCTTTGGCGCACCGCGCTGCCCTGAGATAAACGAACAGTATAACAACTTCATAGCCTCACTGCCTTTTCGAATCAGGGCGGTGGGGCTTTATTATGCAAAATATAGTGCGTTATTTTTGGAAGTAACAAATAAAAACCGTATCTTTGCAGCGGAAAATATAAAAGGGAAGATTATGACAGCAATTGTACTGAAACGCGAGACCGAGAACTACTGGGACCTCATCAAGGACGCAGGCAACGAGGTGAAACTGGCGCTCATCAAAAAATTGAGTGACGCCGTGATGGCTGCCGTGGCTGAGAAGAAGCCAAGAAAGAAGAAGTACACCGTCGACGACTTTGCCGGCGGATGGAGCGACGAGTATTTCATGGACGTGGACGAACTGAACAAGCTGATTCGCGACGGGCGCCACGTGAAGAGTAACCGTGACAAAATCTGGGACGAGCTATGACACGACAACGATACCTGCTCGACACCTGCATCTGCGCCTCAATATTGCGCGACAAGTTTGGCGTGAAGGAACGCGTCAAGACTATAGGCATAGAAAACTGCTGTATCTCCGAGATGACAGTGGCAGAGATGAAATATGGCAAGATACTCGGACAGCTGAAGGGTGGCCCGAAGTACAAGGACCAACATTTGGAGTGGTTCCTCGAAACTATTACCATCATTCCCATCGCCTCCATCCTCGACCGCTACGCCGAGGAGAAGGCACGGTTGACGCTGATGGGCAAACCTACGGGTGAGTTCGACCTGCTGATAGGTTGCACCGCCGTTGCCAAGAAGATGATTATGGTGACGGAGAACGTAGACGACTTTGAAAACATCCAAGGTATCAGGATTGAGAATTGGATAGACAGAAGCAAAAAGTAGCATAGCTCTGTGAGCTGAACACCAAATCCTCGCATTAGGTTGCGGGGATTTTTTTTGTATTCCTCCGCCAGGTGGGTTAAGTCGTTGATTTACAGGAAGATAATGGCGGATGATTTTTGAGCTACGGAGGCTTTTTCGTGAGGAAGGGGCAAAACGGCGATGAGGCCGGAGCTAAGCTATGATGAGGCTGTACTTAATGAATCTGCCACTTAAGTGGTAGAGCGCTAGAACTAAAGTGGCAAGATACTGCTACTATAGTGGCAGTATCTTAGGTCTTAAGTGGCAGATTAAACAGAACGGACTTAATTGGTGCTTAACTCCGGACTAAAAGGCAACGAGCCGGGAGTAAAAAACAGCAACTTTTTGGTAGTGGATTTCAGGTAAATCTCTTGCAGAGAGGGAGTTTTTGTATTAATTTTGCAGTACAAAAATGATAAAAGCTATGAGGATATTTGATTTCTTTACCAAACGGAAGCAGAAGCACTCGGTGAGTGTGGATGCAGTGAAAGAGCAGAACAATGTGCTCTTGGAAAGACTTGAAAAAGTCGAGAGTGAATTATCTGGTTTGAGGGCAGATTCTGACTGTCGGAAAACTGAGTGCAAACAGCGTGATTCGGCGAAGGACCGCTATGAGGAGCGGCAGCAGCAGATGCTGAGGCCTATCCACGACATGGCGACGTTCGTGATAGAGAACTTCGAGTTCCGTCACAACATCGTGCGTGATCTCTATGAGTATCGGAGGAAGGGGTCAGATAATGCTTGGAAACTGATTGACAAGCGCCAGCTGAACTCCATCAACTGCCGAATTCAGGACGAGGGTGAGATCTTCGTGCTCTCCAGTTATGTGAAGCAGCGTATCGAGAGTGAGCTGGCGGTGGATTACCACCCTGTGAGGGCCTATCTTAATAAGGTACGCGGGCAGTGGGACGGCAAGACGGACTATATCGCCGACTTTGCCCGTCGCATCAGCAGTTCGGACTATTGTCAGCGGATGGTGCGCATCTGGCTGCGCGCCGTTGTCACCCAGTGGCTTGGGGCGGACAAACAGCATGCCAATGCTGTGATGCTGTTGCTCATCAGTCCGCAGCAGGGCTTGGGCAAGAGTACACTTTTTACTTCGATGCTACCGACGGAGATTGCCGACTACTACACGGACGACTTCAAGATCAATGCCAAGGGCAATGCCTATCGGAAGATGGTGGAGTTTGCCATTGTGAGTCTCGATGAATTCGAGAAGATCGGCCGTAAACAGATGCCCGAACTGAAGTCTATGATGCAGACGCTGAAGCCCAGTTTCATCGGTGCCTACAAGAAGAACTTCAATCAGTTGCCGCGTATCGCCTCGTTCGTGGGCACCACCAACGAGCGTCATGTGCTGACGGACCGCACGGGTTCGCGCCGTTTTCTCATCTTAGAACCTGACGGCATCATCCATGTGGAGAGTATTGATCATGACCAGCTCTATGCCCAGGTGTTGCACGAGATTGAAGACGAAAAGCTGCCCCATTGGTTTTCGAAGGATGATGAGGCTGAGATGGAGAAGCACAACAAGGACTACTATGTGCTGACGGATGTGGAGCGGTTGTTCCTTCGCTATTTCAGCATTCCTGAAAGGGAGGGCGAGGGTGCGTTTATGAGCGGGCCTGAGATTATGCAGGAGTTGGAAAAGCATTCGCAGAAGACGATGGCTGGGGTGACAGCCAATGCCTTCGGCCGTTCCATGACGCGACTGGGCGTGAGGCGTGTGGGGCATCATGATACGGACGGCTACTGGGTTCTTGCGGCATAGAATCCTCCGCCATCATTCCGCTGTCTGTCAGGCAGTTAGGACGGGTGGCGGAGGATTTTTTTATTTTTACTTTTTTACTTTTTTACCTTTTATTACTCCCAGCCGTAACGATAATAGACGTAGGTCGTTCCCTGCTTCTTGCAGTAGTATTTTGAGAATTCCTCCGCCGTCAGTTCGTCGAGCCATTTCTGGGCACGGTATTCCGTAATGTTCAGCGCATACTGCATCTGTTTGCGGGTGATGGAATGATGCTCCCTCAGGTGATTATCAAGGAATTCGACAATCTGTTCGCGCGTGTATGGCTTGTTTCTGCCAGCTGCACCGCGACCGTATTTGTTTTGGGTGGAAATCTTGGACTTCAGCGCTTTTACGAAACTGGGGTCGGGCGTGAAGCTGACACCCTGCACCTCCACATCGTTGGCCGTTATCTTATTGGGATCGGTGAAGTGCGGCTTGATGGGGTTGCCCTCCTCATCGTGTTTCGTTATCAGGCCCACCTTCATCTGGAATGTGCCAATACCGTCAATGCGGAACCGCCTGTTCTCGCGCAACTGCTCGATAATCTCATCCCTCAACACGCAGAGCGACGACATCATCGTGGTGGTGTTGTAGGTATTGTGATACTTCAAGTGAGCCAGAAAACCTTTCTCGCTCATGGTTCCATTAGGTATGTGACGCACCTGGTAGGTGGTCTTCCCTTCCGCATCGGGCAGAGGGTTTGGGAATACGCCGTAGTTTATTTTGTCTGCCATAATCGTCGTTGCATGTCTATTTTGCAGTAAATATACGAATTATGTATTTTCTATTTGTTGTTTCCGATGATTTTCGAGATGTCCATCATCATGCCGCCGTTGCCAGCCATGATCTGAGGCATCTTGCCGTCCCACTTTTCAATCATATCTTCCTGGACAATCATCGGCGACAGCGAGGCGGCGATGGTGCGGTTGTAGTAGGCTTCGGCATCGGCCTTGATCTTCATGGCCTTGGCGTTACCTTCGGCTTTGGCGACGGCAATCTTGGCGTTCGCCTCGGCCTCCTTCACCTCGTTTTCGGCCTTCAAGGCACTCTGAATGGCGGTGTTCTTGGCGTCAATCATCGAGAGCAATGATGACGGGGGCGTAATCTTCGACGTGAACTCCTCGACGAGGAAACCCTCGGCCATCAGCGACTTCTCCAGACGACTGCGCACGTCGCGCTCGAAGTTGGCGCGGTTCGACATCAGCGAGTCGGAGGTGTATTGGTTGGCGCAGGTGCGGTAGGCCTCGTAGATACAGGTGCGGATGTAACCTTCCTCCAAGTCCTTCACGCCCACGCGGTATTTCGTAAAGATGTCGCAGGCCTTGTCGGGGTTGATGCGATAGGCAATGGTGGGGTCCATCTCGAAGAGCGAGGCGTCCTTCGCATTCACCGAGAATGTCTCATACTGCTTGCGCTGGGTGAACGTGGGGTAGGTGAACACGTTGGTGGTGATGGGGTTATAGAATACCCAACCTTTGCAAGTTCCCTCCACGCCACCGTAGTCCTGTTCGTTGAGCGACCACTTGTGGAAACGGATGCCCACCTCGCCGGAGTCAACCACGGTGCAACACATGGCGAAGAATATCAACACTGCTAAAATGCCGCCTCCAATGTAAATGAGCGGACGAAACTTCTCTTTCAACATACTATTCATGATTCCTATCAATTATGGTTCCTAATTCCGTGCAAAGATACGAATAAGTGAGCGAAAAACCAAATTTATTTGTTATTTTCAAAAAAACTTTGTAACTTTGCACGCTAAAGCGTGCGAAACTGCTCGCGTTCTCACACCTGAAGGTATGAGTGTGGCGTTGCAATCGGCCATTGATGCGAGCATCATGGCCCTCGCTTAATCGCAGCTTTGCACTTCGTAATCGACGTTTCACATTATTAATATATATATAGATATGAACGAAAATGGAAATAAGCAGGGACAGCTGCAGATAGAGTTGCCACAGGACGTGGCTCAGGGCGAATATGCTAACTTCGCCATCATCACTCACTCGAGTAGTGACTTCATCGTGGATTTCGCGCGCGTATTGCCCGGAGTGCCTAAGGCGCAGGTGAAGAGCCGCGTGATTTTGGCTCCTGAACATGCCAAGCGTTTGCTGGGTGCACTGCAGGAAAACATCATGCGCTACGAGCACGAATTCGGACCGATAAAGATACCCAACAAGGAGTCGCGCACCATTGCTCCGTTCGGTGTCGGACAGGGCGAAGCTTGATGCAATTAAGAGGTAAGAATGAAGAGTTAAGAGCTATTCTTAGGAAATTCGCAAGTTAATAATTCTTAAAACGCTTATTTAATGTTAAAAATCATTAGATGAGCGTTTTTTCTTCTATATATATTAGGTGGAATGGAAAAAAAGTAGTACCTTTGCAGCCCGAAACGCCTTTTTGTGAGGGTGCAATAGGTGTAACTGATTGAAATTGAACAAAATAATATATAAACAAAATTTAAAAATTAAAAGTAATTATGCCTACAATTTCACAATTGGTAAGAAAAGGCAGAAAGGTGCTCGTTGACAAGAGCAAGTCGCCCGCGCTGGACTCATGTCCTCAGCGTCGTGGTGCGTAAGGTAGCCCGTGTTCGTTTGACCAACCAGAAGGAGGTCAACAGTTACATCCCCGGAGAGGGTCACAACCTGCAGGAGCACTCAATCGTGCTGGTTCGTGGCGGTCGTGTGAAGGACCTCCCCGGTGTACGTTATCACATCGTCCGCGGTACGCTGGATACTGCCGGTGTTTCAAGCCGCACACAGCGTCGCTCGAAGTACGGAGCAAAGCGTCCCAAGGCTAAGAAGTAAACAAAAAGAAATTGGGTTTTTGAGTTTTTAGTTCCCTGAGTGCTCGGAGATGAGCAGACTCGGACAGGTTGAGTAAATGCTCATGAGTGAGCGTTGAAGACGTAAGAAAAAACAGCCCCAAGCAAAAATTTTAAATTCAAAACAACAAAATGAGAAAAGCAAAACCAAAGAAGCGTGTGATCCTTCCCGATCCAGTCTTCAACGACAAGAAAGTGTCGAAGTTTGTGAACCACCTGATGTACGATGGCAAGAAGTCCATTTCGTACGAGATTTTC